>CAZTMY010000176.1:0-5419 GCA_964614895.1 uncultured Anaerolineales bacterium | reverse complement strand
ACTCGTTGCCCACTGGCGGCAAGATGACGCGCACTGCCTGGGGCAAGACGATGTAGCGCATGGCCTGCACGTAGCTCATCCCCAAGGACCGCGCCGCCTCCATCTGCCCCGAGTGGATGGACGAAATACCAGCGCGAAATATCTCTGCGCCGTACGCCCCATAGCAAATTGTCAAACCTAGGACCGCCGCGGTAAACGGGTTGAGCCGGAGATCGATGAGCGCTTGCGCTTGCGCCTGCCAGTTCGGCGAGATGCGTAACAGCAATTCGCCCGCCATGTCAAAGACTTGCGGTAGCGCAAACCAAATGAACAAGAGTTGCACTAGCAACGGGATCCCCCGGATGATCTCGACGTACAATGATGACATGCCATAGATTATCGGGTTATGCGAGATACGCCCCAAGCCGCCTAGCAAGCTCACCAGCAGGATGAACCCAAAGGAGGTCACGACGATGCGTAGCGTTACCAGGATGCCATCGCTCACAAAGCGCCAGATCTCCAGAAACGGATAAGGGCGCACCTTGGTAAGCAGCCATGCTGTCAGGACTACGGCCAACACCAACGCCCACCAGGTGGTGAACTGCTTGTGCGTCATGTCTCGAAGCATGACGGCCCCAGCAAAGACGGCCGCACTACCTGCCAGCGAAACCCAGAAACCGGCGCCCGGAGCAAGGGCGCGCCCCGCTGCAGCATGTAGATCAGTGCTAAAGTCCACCTGATGCGCCCATGCCAGCGACAGGCCCAGGAGCGACAGAGCGCCAAGCTGAGCCGCCACTGGCACCCAGCCTCCATCGGGGGTCTTTGCTCGGGCGAATGCTGCCATCACCGCGACCAGGAGTAGCAAGCCCCCCAGCAGGGGCACCAGCAGGCACAAGGCAAAACCAGCATGTCGCCCTGCTTCATCGCTCCCAAACACCGATGCCAACCAACCGTAGGCAGAAGCTCGGAGGCCGGGCACTGCCTCAACGGTCACATCCAGGGCCACAAGCTCGGAATCTCCAGGACTATTCGCCTGGAGGTAGTGCTGCTCAGAGATCAAGACGGGGAACTCGGACACAAACTCCGAGCTGTCGCTGAAACGCGTTACGACAGCCGTGATGCGATTAGGAAACATAGGCAGCAGATAACCCAGTAGGATCAACGCTCCACCGATGCCAACTAGCCACCAGCGCCAGTCGCCGAAGAGCCAAGGTTGTCGATTGCGGTGCATTTGGATGCCCCCTTCGGTCAACGCAAAAGATCGGACCCTGTCGCGGAAGGCGACAAGCCCCGATGCTTGCCCAAGTCACCGATTGTCGCACGGCATAGCCCTAGTGGCCCAGATAGGCTGCTTGCACTTGAGGGTCACGCACTAGCTCCTGAGCGGTGCCCTCAAGGACGATGGTCCCGGTCTCCAGCACATAGCCGCGGTTGGCGACGGAGAGGGCCATAGCTGCGTTCTGCTCCACCAGCAGGATGCTGGTGCCCTCCGAGTTGATCTGCCGGATAATGTCAAAGATCTCTTCTACGAGAATCGGCGCCAGTCCCATGGAGGGCTCATCCAGCAATAGCAGCGCCGGACGGGACATAAGCCCCCGTCCTATAGCAAGCATCTGTTGCTCGCCACCCGATAGCGTCCCCCCTCGCTGGTTGAGACGTTCCTTGAGCCTCGGGAAGCTGCTGAACACCCGTTCCAGCGACTCTCGGATCTCGGCTGGATCCGACCGAGTGTACGCCCCCATCTCCAAGTTCTCCCGCACCGTCAATTGCGGGAAAATATGCCGACCCTCGGGGACCTGTGAGATCCCAAGGCCAACGATTCTGTCAGGCGGCGTCCGCACGAGAGAATCGCCATTGTAGAGCACATCGCCTTCGGTTGGCCGCAATAGGCCGGAGATCGTACGCAAGGTGGTACTCTTGCCGGCTCCGTTGGCGCCAATGAGCGTCACCACCTCGCCCTGCTCGATATGAAACGAGATGCCGCGCAGAGCTCTGATCGCGCCATACGCTACATGGAGGTTCTCAACTTGAAGGAGCATAGAGGCCCATCTCCCTGTCAGCACGTTTGCCCAAATAGGCTTCGATCACGCGCTCGTTGCTCTGAATGTCGCGCGTAGTGCCCCTTGCTATGACTTCGCCAAAGTCCATCACGGTGATCCATTCGCAGATGCCCATGACCACACGCATTTGGTGCTCAATGAGCAGAATGCTAAGGTTAAACTGATCACGAACAGATTGGATCAGCTCCATGAGCGACTCGGACTCGGCCGGGTTCATGCCCGCCGCTGGCTCATCGAGAAGCAAAAGACGAGGCCCGGTCGCCAATGCCCTTGCAATCTCGAGACGGCGCTGCTCGCCGTACGGCAAGTTCCGGGCCCTTTCCAATTGCCGATCCTCCAGACCCAACACCCCCAGAAGCTCCTGAGCACGCTCCGTCAGGCGTCGCTCGGCCCTTCTGAACCGCCCAAGGCGGGTGATGCTTTCGACTAGGTCATAGCCAGCGCGCTTGTTGAGCGCAATACGCACGTTGTCCAGCACGGTTAGATTCTGAAACAGGCGAATGTTCTGAAAGGTTCGAGCTACCCCGAGTTGCGCGATCCGGTGCGTAGGCAGGCCGACGAGACTCTCACCGAGGTAGAGGATATCGCCCGCGGTAGGTTGATACACACCTGTGATCAGGTTGAATACGGTCGTCTTGCCGGCGCCATTGGGCCCAATAAGACCGTAAAGCCCCCCGTATGGCACCGACATGGTGAAATCGCCAACCGCCCGCAATCCGCCGAACAGGATGGTCAGATCTCTGATATCCAAGATGCTCTCTTGGGTGGACACGCTCTCTGCCATCTAGAATGCCTCCACACCTTTGGCCCCAGAAGACGACTCCTGGCGAGGGCGAGGCCGCGGCGCTGCAAACCATCCCCACTCCTTTGTACCCAAAAGGCCTTGCTGCCGCAGCAGCATGACCACCAAGAGCATCAGCGGGTACAACACGAATCGCCAGTCCTCGAACCCCTGTGGCAGTATCACGCGAAGCCCCTCGATCAGAAACGCAAAGCCCGCCGAGGCCACCAGGGTTCCCGTCATGCTGCCCAAGCCGCCAAAGACGATGATGATCATAGGATCGAATCCCTTGACCACGTTGAACGTACTCGGGTGGAGGAAGCTCATGAAATGAGCATAGAGTCCTCCCGCCACGCCCGCAAAAAAGGCGCCAACGGCGAAGGCCATGGCCTTCTGCTGGGCGACATCGATGCCCACCGCCTGGGCCGCCATCTCATCCTCCCGCACCGACACGATAGCTCGCCCCGCGTTGGAATGCACCAGGTTCCGCATCACGAACAGCACCACGACCAAGACGCCGAATACCCATCCCCAAGTTGTCCACTGAGGGATGCCCACCATGCCGCGTGCTCCCTTCATAGTGGGGATCACCATGTCCGAATTCTGCAGCGCGGTGTAGATCATGACCGCCAAGCCCAGCGTGGCGATGCCAAAATAGTCCGAGGTTAGGCGTAAAAGGGGAAGGCCCGTCAGGTAGGCCACGAGAGCCGCTATGGTGCCACCATTCAGCAGCGCAAGAGCAAACAGGGCGCTTTGGCCCACCTTCTCGCCAAGCGCTCCGAACACCAGTCCCAGCAACGCCTCTAGCGCTTGCTGGACATAGCAGGTCGCCACAACCGCCACACCGGTTGCAACGCCAAAGGCAACAACCATCAGCGCGAACACGAGCACCGCGCTCTCAGCCGGCCGAAGCATCTCATCAAGTGCCTCGCGAGCTCTGCGCTGCCATTCCGCAAACCTCGCGACGTGCGTGATGAACAGGAGCAGCAGAATTCCGAGCTGAGCAGCCATCATCCACGACAGCGCCAAAAACTGCCCACCACTCCATTGGCCCACATAGTCCTTCGTGATCAGGGCCGAGCCGTAGGCACCGATGGCATAGAACCCAATGTGACCTAGCGAAAACTGACCGCTAAAACCATACACGAGATTCAGACCCAGTGCTGATATCGCCGAGATGCCTGCGACCTGTACCACACGATACCAGTACGTGCTGATCTGCCCTACAGTCGCCATATACTGGAACGCCGCGTAGATGGCCACCCCCACCAAGGCTGTCGGTATCCAGCTCGAGAATTGGTGTCGTCTCTCCATATGGGCCACTCCCTAGACCTTCTCGACCTGGCGCTGACCGAACAAACCGGAGGGTTTGGCCAGGAAGACCAGGATCAACACGAGAAACGCAAACAGGTCACGGAGTCGCGATCCGGCAGGCACAAAGCTAACCACCCCCACGTCGATGACACCCATCAGGATGGAACCCACAAACGCACCGGGCACATTCCCGATGCCCCCCAAGACCGCAGCTATGAAAGCCTTTAGGCCCGGCATGAGTCCCATGAACGTCCAGATCTGGGGGAAGGCGATGGCATAAAGCACACCACCCGCACCAGCTAGAGCAGCGCCGACGGCGAATGTGAACGAAATTATGGCATCGACGTTGATACCCATTAGGCGAGCTGCATCCTTGTCTTGCTGCACAGCACGCATGGCTTTTCCGAGCTTGGTTCGACGCACCATATATTCCAGTCCAAAGACCAGAAGCAGGGTCAACGCGACGATAATGACCGTGATGTTCGTTACAGTGACGCCGGCGATGTTCCACACGACCACCTCAAACGGTCGCTGGTAGGTGATAAAGTCTGGCCCAAATACAAATTTGAGTGCGGTAAAGAACTCCAGAAAGAAAGAAACGCCGATGGCCGTGATCAGCGCCGCAATACGTGGGGCATCCCGTAGAGGCTTGTAGGCCAGCTTTTCTATCACTACGTTCAGCAAGGTGCACACTATCATTGCTAACAGAATAGCTGGTACAAAACCCCACCCATACTGCGTCACAGCGAAATAGCTCGTGAAGGCCCCCACCATAAAGACATCACCGTGGGCAAAGTTAATCAGACCGACAATGCCATACACAAGCGTGTAACCTAGCGCGATCAAAGCATAGACAAAGCCAAGACGCAGTCCATCCACCAGCGACTGCACGAAATAGATAGTGCCATTCTGGCGTATGAGATAGACCAGCAAGCCCACGATGCCAGCGGCGATCGCGGCAAAGAGAGCCCAGGCCACGCTACGTAGCACTACCCGCAGCATGGAGCGTTTCATCAAGCCTCCTCGCGCATGAGGCCTTGCTGCGCAGAATCATAAACTATTGGACACAAGTACGACGGATGCAGGGGAGA
Source organism: uncultured Anaerolineales bacterium (assembly GCA_964614895.1). Lineage (GTDB taxonomy): Bacteria > Chloroflexota > Anaerolineae > UBA1429 > UBA1429 > DAIRUQ01. The sequence goes on along the minus strand of CAZTMY010000176.1, from coordinate 194 downwards.
GCCTTGTGCTCTCCCCTGCATCATCGGAAGCCTACGGCGCAACGAACTTGTAGAAGACTTTGTTGCCATTCTCGATCTTGATGATGGCGGCTTTTTTCACCGGGTTGTGCTGCTCATCAAACGTGATCTTGCCAGTCACACCCTCATACTCTACCGCCGCCATGGCGTCCTTGACAGCCGCTGGATCGTCCACA
>CAZTMY010000175.1:0-5435 GCA_964614895.1 uncultured Anaerolineales bacterium | reverse complement strand
AGGGCAGATGCTTGGGGCCAAAGGTGGTCCCGGCCCCAAAGAACCCCAGAAGGAAGCGCTGCATGATGGTACTGTCAAAGTCGTCGCCGCCCAAGGGCACGCCATGTGCCGCGACGATTTCCTGCTCCGTCTCGGAGATGGCGCGCGCAACTGCCAGATCAAGCGTGCCCCCGCCAAAGTCAAAGACCAGGGCATGGCGCCAAGGCTCGTGACTGGCACGCAGGTGTCGAGCGGCAGCCGCTGGCTCCAGCAAGAGCGCCGCCTGCTCGAACCCGGCGATGCGGGCCGCTGCCAGCATGCGCTCGTGCGCCGTCTCGTCCACCGTCTCGGGATCGACGACCATGTCCTCCGGCCCCACGTACGAGACGGGTCGCCCGATCACGGCCGCGCGGACTGGCTTGCCCAGGTAGGCCTCGGCGCTGCAGCGGATGTGGCGCAGCACTATGGCGATGAGATCCTCCATGGCATAGTAAGTATCGTAAACCGTGGTGCCCTGAAAGCTGGGATCGCGGAGACCGGTCTTGAGCGACTGGAACAGACGCGCTGGCCGATCCAGGTCTTCCTCCTCGCCCGCCGTCGAGACAACGACCAGATTATCGTCAGAGCGCACCACCGGCTCATCTAGGTCATCGGAGAACACGGAGGTCAAGCGGCGGAGATCGGTGAATCGGTAGCGAATGGTGGCGTGGCGGGTCAGTTCGAGGAAACGCACAATGGCTTTACGCCCAACCAGGACCTCGCCATCGCGAGTGATGCAGATGGTGGAGGGTAGAATGGTGCTGCCATCCTCGAGCGGGATGAGCTCCACCTGCCCGGCGCGGCTAACGGCCGCGCTGCAGTTGGTGGTGCCAAAGTCGATGCCGATCGTCAGCATGCCCGCGCGCCCCCAAGATGCCGATTGGGCCCGTCAAAGTTTTCACATCATACTCGCCCAATGGTCTTCGTCAAGACGTCTGACGTTTTGGTCAGCTCGGGGGCAGGGGTCCGTTGCGCGGACGACGGCAATCAGGAGGGCTCGAACACGATGACCAGGCGTTGGCCCTCCAATTGGGCCCAGGAGGGCGAGAGGCCCACCAAGTACTGTGGCAAGGGCAACGTTCGCCGGAAGTGCCCCAAACGCACCTGGAGCGCATCGCCGGCGCGATCGATCTGCACATCGCTGGCGGTCACTCCCGGGACGCGCAAGGAGAGCACATAGCGGCCATCTTGGGCGTGGATCTCCAGCGGCTGCTCGCGTCCCAGCCGAAGGGAGGGATCGGTATCGACGTAGGTGGCATCGGCGAGTTTGGCGAGGGCCTCCAACCCCACTACCTCGCGCGGCATCAACGGCACCTCAAACACCGGTAGAGGTCGGAACTGTTGCAACACCTGCCGCCGGTAGCGGAACTGGTCCTGCCGCCAATCATCGAAAAAGGGGTCGCGCACCTGATCCGGCAGCAGGCGATTCAGGAACAAGGCATCGACGGCCATGCCGTAGAGACTCAGGTAGGTGTAGGCCCGCTCGGTCTCTAGCAAAGCCATGCGCTCGGGAAGAAGCACCAAGCGCACTGATGTGCGTTCTGGGTCGGTGAGGGCCTCCTGCAGCGCGCGAATGTCTTCGAGCACGGTCTGCACCCGCTCGGAAGCCAGCACCTCATCCGCGGAGGCCTCCAGGAGCACGCTCAGCGAGGGGAGCACGGCTCGCAACACGTTCCGCGAAAGTCCGGACAGGTGGCGGCGATACCAACGGACCAAATCAGGGGCGCTGAGCAGGCGGGTCGCCGCGCCGGTGGGCGCGCTATCGATGATCAGCAAGTCGTAGGCGCCCTCGTCCAGCCAAGCCTTGATACGCATCAGGGCCAAAATCTCGCCCAGCCCAGGGAGCACCGCCAACTCGCCAGCAGCGGTGGCCGAGATGCCCTCGTTGCGAAGGAGCTCAGCGATGCGGCGCCGAGCGTTCCCCCAATGACGCTCCAGCTCCTCGCCGGCGTCGATCTCCGCCGCCCACAGATTGCCACTCCCAACCGCGCGTGGCTCGGAGCCCAACGGCTGATCCAGGGAATCGGCCAGGCTATGCGCTGGGTCGGTGCTGACTACCAGCGTACGATGGCCTAACTCAGACGTGCGCAGGGCCGTGGCCGCAGCCAGCGTTGTCTTGCCTACGCCGCCCTTGCCCGTGAACAGGATGCTGCGCATGGGCATCGGCTAGGCCAAGCGGCTGGCAATAGCATCCAACACGTCGGCGCGATTCGCGTGAGTGGCCTCATAGCGACCTACCAGCTCTAGCTGGGCCCGATCGAGGTCCTGAAGGCGGCACAGGATCTCATCAACTGATAGCTGATCATAGTCAGCGATGGGCAGCACAGGCACGGCGTTGGCAGCCTCTACCGGGGACGCGCTCTCAGAAGCGCCACCTAGCACGGAACCCAACCACGAATCCGGCCGGGACGCCTCCGCCAGGCCGGCCTGGTAGGCAGCCTTGATCGCCGACGCTACGCCTCGGCCTACTAGGATGCCCACGCCAACTGTCGTCAGCAGCGCCTCGCGGCCAAGCTCGACGACGGGATCCCAATCCACCTCGGGGAATTTGATCTTCTCGGCATGAGGCAAGCTGAAAGAGGCCTCGACAACCCGGCCCGGGCGATCCATCGCATCAGTTGCGTGATCTGACATACCATACCTCCTGGTGTAACTCTCGGTTACATATTCTCTACGCGAGGTCAAGGGCTGGGTTGCGGCATCGCGCCGCCTCGCAGGTTGCGTCAACACATTGGTCTGTGATAGAATCGGCTCCGGTCGCCGGGAGGGCAACAGCCATGGATAGCGACAGCCAAGCGCTGAGCGAGCGCGAGATCGAGATCCTGGAGCTGGTCAGCACAGGCATGACCAATCGCCAGGTCGCTCTCGAGCTCACCATCAGTCCCAATACGGTCAAGGCCCACCTGCGCAATATCTTTGACAAGCTGGGGGTCGAGTCACGCACCGAGGCAACGCTATACGCTATCGCTCACCAACTTGTGCCTATCCGCGGGCTGGATACGACAACCCCGGAGCCGGAAGAGGGGACGACGTCAGTCCCCGACCCCCTGGAGGCGTACCGGGCCAGCGTGCCCCTGTGGCAGCAGGCGGGAGTGTTTGCCCTGGCGGTCATCGTTGGGTTGGGTGTGGCATTTTGGCCACGCCATCCCGTGGGCGCGGTGCAAACCTCCAGCGAGTTCTCCGATGGCGCGCAGTCCGAGGAGGGCGCCACGCTACAAGATGCCCCGCGCTGGCAAACAGAAACCACCCTACCCGAGGCCCGCAGTCGCTTTGCGCAGGTAACGGTAGGTTCGCAACTGTATCTGATCGCCGGTGAGACCGAACGAGGCATCGTCGGCGATACCTTCGCCTACAATCTGGATACCGGCGGGTGGGAGCAGCAGACGTCCAAGCCTACGCCTGTCGCCAATGTCAAGGCGGCCGTTATCGAGGGACGCATCTATGTGCCCGGTGGGCTGACGGCCGATGGTCGCCCTACCGACGCGCTGGAGGTGTACGATCCGGCGTCGCGCACGTGGAGCCAGGCAGCGCCATTGCCCAAGCCGCTGCTCGGATATGCGTTGGTCGCCGATGCTGAGGGCTTCTGGCTCTGCGGCGGCTGGGATAGCAGCCGGTATGTGGCCGAGTGCTTTTACTATCGAGCATCCGCGGATGCTTGGGAGGCGGGGCCCACGCTCAGTATCGCCCGAGGCTTTGCCGCCGGGGCTCTGCTGAACGGTCGCGTGTACGTCACCGGCGGATTTGACGGACACACCGTCTATCGCCTGTGCGAATCCTTTGCGTCCGCGGCATCGGGAACCGACGCGCGAGTGCGGCAGATTCACGCTCCCATGCAAGCTCCGCGGGCCGGGCACGAGGCCGTGGCCCTAGAAGGCGGCTTGTACGTCGTCGGCGGTGGATGGGATGCTCCGTTGGACTTCTGCGAGCGGTACGATGCCACGGCGAACGCCTGGGCAACGTTTCCCAGCCCCATCGTTGGGTCGTGGCGGAATCTGGGGCTTTCGGCCGTGGCCAGAGGTCGAGGCGGGACGCTCTACGCAGCAGGCGGTTGGAACGACGGTTACCTACAGACCGTGCAAGCCTTTCAGGCGACCTATCGATTGTACTTTCCAGTGGAAAAGGGAGGACCGGATGGCTGAGAAACGTCCCTATGGCGCCACGCTCAAGTGGACCAACGGGTTGCAGTTCGTGGCCACAGCGGGTGTATCTAATCATGCCATCGTGCTCGACGGCAGCCCCAAAGTCGGCGGCGCTGATACGGGCATGCGTCCCATGGAAGCCCTGCTCGTGGCTCTCGGCGGATGTACCGGCATGGACGTGATCTCGATCCTCCAGAAAAAGCGTGTGGCTGTGACGGGCTTTGAAGTACGCTTGAGCGGCGACCGCGCCGAGGAATATCCCAAACGGTACGAACGCATCAAGCTCGAGTTCGTGGTTATGGGCAGGGACATCCCTGAGGCAGCCGTCAAGCGCGCCATCGAGCTCTCGCAAACCAAGTACTGTGGCGCGACGGCGTCGCTCAATGCCGATGTGAGCTACACTTATCGCATCGTGGAAGTTGACCACGCCTAGTGTCTCGGCGACTCGACGCAGCGCCAGCAGATGAAAGAGGGCAAGATGGTCATCGGATCACTGGTGCTGGATCTCGAGATACCTGAGTGCAACTCGCTGAAGTATAAGCGCCGCGTGTTGCGCTCTTTACTTGATCGCATCCGGCATGACTATAATGTGTCGGCGGCTGAGGTGGACCAGCAAGACGCCTGGCAACTCGCCTGTTTGGGCGTCGTTTGCGTATCCAGCGATATTGGGTATGCTCATGGATTGTTAGAAAAGGTCGTGCGCATGGTAGAGAAATCGCGCTTTGACGTCGTGATACTGGACTATGCCATCGAGATGCTGTAGCGGCCATCCGTAGCCCGGGGGAGCGCCATGATCGAGATGCTACCGACAGCTCGGGATATCGCCGTCATCGTGCTGGCCGTCGAGGGCGTCCTAGCGCTGGTGCTGCCGATGCTGCTTTTCTGGTACAGCATCAAGACGCTCCGTCAGACGCGACCCCAAGCGGCCATCTGGCTCCGTCAGGCCAATCTGGCCGTAGCGCGTACCACGCAGCGCATCAACGCCGTCCTCATGGCGATGCGCCGACCCTTTGTCTGGTTCGCGACCGCCTACGCGTCGCTAGCGTCGGTCTTGAAGCGGGCAGCGCATTTCGTGGGATCTTGGAGGTAAGCAGTGAAGGGTGATGTGCGCTATGTGGTCCGTGGCGCCGTGGTAGGAGCCGTCCTGGGGGCCGTTGCGGGGCTCGTGCTGAGCTCCCTCGGTGAGAAGGAGCCCAGCCGCCTGGGAGAACAGCGCCCGTTGGACACCAGCCGCGCGGTCAAGCTTGGCCTGGGCGTCCTAGGTCTCATCCGGCAATT
>CAZTMY010000174.1:0-5438 GCA_964614895.1 uncultured Anaerolineales bacterium | reverse complement strand
GACTGGGAATCTCTGCTTGGGGAGTTGGATCCGTTGCGCTGACGCGCTATGGATTGAGAGCTTACCCGCCTCTTCCCCGGGCGCTAGAAGCCATACCCACATCACAGGGACCCACCCGCGATACCCACTCACTCGACGAGAACAAGGCTCCGCCAGAGGGCGAAGCCTAATCTCAAGCGCAAAGCTAGGGACCACGCGGTCCCGTGAAAAGGGTCGTGTGCCTTCGCCTTGATCGAGGCCTCGATTTGCGGGCGCTCCGTCTGACCATATACTGATGTCTGGAGGCACAACGTGGCATGGTTGTCACCCGAGTAAAGCTTCGCTCGCCAATCGGACCGATCGCCGTCGGAGTGCTTTTGTTCTTGCAGATATTTAGCCCCGCGCGCGCGATTCTCTTTTTGCTGCTCATCATCAGCGGCGTACTCGGGATCTCCTACTACTGGGCACGCGAGCTCGGTCGAGGCATTCAGCTGCATCGCTTCCGTCGCTACGGATGGGCTCAGGTCGGGGATATCATCGAGGAGCGGTTCATCCTCCGCAACGCAGGCATCATGCCGGCTATCTGGGTCGACATCCGTGACCACAGCAATCTGCCAGGATACACCGCAAGTCGCGCCACTGGCGTTGGCGCGCGAGGGACCACCCGATGGACAACTGAGGGCTCCTGCTCACAGCGCGGGATCTATACGCTGGGGCCCATGGAGCTACATACGTCAGACCCGTTCGGGCTGTTCGATGTGACACTGGAGCATCAATACAGCGAGAGCTTTGTGGTGTATCCTCCTTTGGCCTCCATCCCCCGACTATTCGAACCTCGCGGCGTCTCCCGTGGCTCTGCACGCACCAACATCCGCACTCTAGACCTCACCACTAATGCGGGGGGCGTTCGCCAGTACGTACCCGGCGACGCGCTGAACCGCCTCCATTGGCGCACCACAGCCCGCCGTTCGACCCCAAACGACGAGAAATTCTTTGTCAAGGAATTCGACCTGGAGCCATCCGGCGATCTCTGGATCATCGTCGACATGGACACCAACGCGCAGGCTGGTCAGGGTCTTGAATCCACAGAGGAATACGCCGTTATCCTTGCCGCCTCGCTGGCTAACGAGATGCTTTTGGCCAACCATGCCGTGGGCCTGTTCACGCACACGGACGGGCCACTAGTCGTGCCTCCCAAGAAAGGCCACCAGCAACTTTGGGAGATCCTGCGCGTGCTGGCAGGGCTCCACGCCGAATCGGACGCCTCGTTGGGAGAGGTGCTCTCCCTGTTCGAGCCCATCGCTGGGCGAGGCATGTCGGCCGCTGTACTCACACCCTCCCCCGATCCGGAATGGCTATCGGGCTTGGGAAGCGTCCTGCGACACGGCCTTCACATGCACGCGCTGCTGCTGGATCGTGCCAGCTTTGGCGGTGAGGGTAATGTGGATGGCATTTTCCAGGCCCTGGCAAACCTAGGTGTCGCGGGGCAGATCATTGCCAAGGGCTTCCCATTTGCCTTTCTCTCGCAGAAACGCCGTCAGCGCCCCACCTATCGGACACTGGGCACGGGGCGTGTTGTGATAGTAGATAAGGGTCGCGAGGAGCAAGCCGAATGGGTCGCCGTAGGTACCCACAACCAGAGCGATAGCGCATGAGCACACCACGGGCAACAGCGGCCATTCGCTCTCGTGGGAACGGCCTCGTGGCGGCCGGCCTTACGCTTGCTGCATGTTTGGCGCTACCGTGGGTGATCCATATGCTGGGCTGGGCACCCCAGGCAGCGCGAGTATTCCAGGTCACGCTGGCGGCCTATATCGTGGGCGTGTTGCTCGGCAACGCCAGCGTTCCCAGGGGCATCGGGTGGGCCCTAGCTGCGACCGTGGGCCTCGAGTACAGCGTGCAGCTCTCGGGCCGGATCCTACCACCCATTTCCGTCCTGGTTCAGGACACAGCCGGAGTAGCCCGTTGGCTCTGGATCTTGGCGACGCGCCGCGAGATTCCAGCTTCCATCCCTTTTGCCACCAGTTGGGAGCACATCAGCACGAACGGACTGGTGTGGTACGGGCGTGTCTATTACTGGTTTGCCGATGTCCTAGCTGGCCGCGGCAGCGACGATAGCACCGTCCTCGTCCTCGGCGTCGCACTCGCGACGTGGTTGCTCGTGTTCCACGCCGCTTTTGAGATGTTCCACAGCCGACGTACGCTGATTGCCCTGTGGCCTGTCGGCCTGGCCGTGGTGATGAACGCGTCCTTTGCCCACATGGGTATGAACGCCGTCTACCTATATGTGGCAGCCACCCTACTGTCCATTCTGTGGAACAGTGCCTCGCGCATGGAGGCGCTGTGGGAACGGGCCCATGTTGACTTTTCGCCCGAGCTCCGCGATGATGTGCTTACCGTCGGAGTCGCTCTCTCCGCAGTGATCTTTGTCATCGCTCTAGTCTTCCCCTATGTCACGTTCGACAAAGCTGCCTGGTTCTTCTGGGACAACGTTAGTTCTCATCTGGAGCCACTATACAATCAGCTCGACGCGGCTTTTGCGGGGCGTAACCCCATACCGACCCCAACGCCCTTACCTGTTAGCGCCATAGCGCCCCACGAGCTGCTGGGAGGCCAAGAGCTCACTTCTCGCGCCGTCATGCTCGTGAACACCAGCGATCCCTCGCCTCCCACACCTGAGGAGCTGATGATCAATCCCGATCTCATGGAAGCGATAGACTATCCCCACCGGTACTGGCGACAGCGCAACTATGACATCTATACCGGGAGCGGATGGGACATTAGCGAGCGCAACGTCACCACTATCCAGGCCGACCGTGCATGGCGCGAGGTCAGCCAGCCCCATGAGACAGTAACGCAAACCTACCAGCTTCTCGTGCCTCAGGGAGCTCTGGCATTCGGCGTCGCTGAGCCGATCAGCACTAGCGTGCGTTACGAAATCATCACCCGCGATGATGACGATCTAGTCGCCTTTTCCGTCGCAACCGATACCTACACCGTGGTTTCGTGGTTGCCCGATGTCACAGAACAAGAACTACGTGCAGCCGAGACCGTGTATCCAGACTGGGTCCAGGAACGCTACCTCCAGCTTCCCGAGATCCCAGACAGGGTGCGCGAGCTCACCGCCAAGGTAGTGGAGGAAAGCGGCGCGATGACGCGCTACGACAAGGCACGCGCTATTGAGAGCTACCTTCGGCAGTTTCCTTATGACCTCACCATAGCCCCACCACCGTCGGATCAGGACGTCGTGGACTATTTCCTCTTTGACGCGCAGCGAGGCTTCTGCGACTATTCCGCTACCGCCATGACGGTGATGCTACGCACCATTGGCATCGCTGCCCGCTACGCCTCCGGCTATGGCACCGGCACCTTTGATCATGCCATCGGCGCTTGGGTCGTGCAGGAGAACGATGCCCACGCCTGGACCGAGGTGTACTTCCCTAGGTATGGCTGGATCACCTTCGAACCCACGCCAACTCAACCGGTGTTTGAGATCCCGCTAGCCCGCATCGAGGGCGCTGAACCCGGGCATGAGGGAGAGGGGAGAGAATCTGGCCTGGCTGTGCCGGCCATCGTCCTGTGGGGAGGCGGCTTGGTGGCGTTGATCCTCTTTATGATCGTCTGGCCACCACGCTGGTTCACGCGACGTCGTCCCGCCAAAGACCGAGTCATGCGAGCCTACGCCAAGGTCGTGCGTCGCGCACGGTGGCTCGGAGTCCAGCCACAGCCCGGCCAGACCCCTCGGGAGTACCTAGCTAGCCTGGCCGCTGAGATGGATCGGCGCTCGCAGACCGACTGGTCACGCGATGTGCACGAGCTAGCTGAGCTTTACCAGAAAGCCCGCTATAGCCAACACGCCAGCAATGAGGAAGAGGGCGATCGCGCCACTGCGGCCTGGCGTAGGCTAGCGCCGCGGTTGCTGAGGCTTGCTCTTGTGACAACAGACTAGGCAGAAGCCAACGGAGCGGCGACCCTACGCTCAGGTCGCCGCTCCGCCTGCGTATGCTACCGACCGACGTTGTCCATCCAGCGCGAGAGCATCTCCAAGATGGAGTGCCAAGTCCACCACGGGGCAAGCGCGGGTTCGGTACCGTTCTGGTCGTCTACCACAATGTCCTCCGCCCCATCGGACGCTCCCATGTGGTAGGCTATGCCTTCCTCTACAATGATCACCTCCTCACCCAGCGCGAGGCACGGTCCCCACCCCGAATGCTGGCGGGAGAGCTGGAAGTAGCGATCGCTCCCGAATGCGATAGTCTCGACGTCCATCTCGGTGGAATCATACTGGGTATCCGTCCAAACGCCGTCCCGCAGCACAAAGGCCCGATCGCCCACCTGACGAACTTGGGCCACCTCCCCAGCCGGCACCCGGTTCGCCGTGCGCAAGGCCTCCTGAGCCACGCTCTTGTCCACCGCTGCCTCGCCGCTGGCACCAACGCCACTGGCCACCTGAGCGGCCGGCGCTGCCTGCGCCATCTCCTCGCTAGCGATGCTCTCACGTCCTTCACGCGATAGCGCATCCTTGGTGTCATCGATCAGGAACGACGTGTAGGGCGTCACGATGCCATAGCGTACGCTCAGCGCGACGATCTCGTCAATCAGCTCGGCGCTCGCGCCGTGGAGCCGAACCTGGGTTAGGAGATACCCGACCTTGCGTGTAGCCCAGAGCTGCGGAATAAATGCCTCGCCGCCATCGCGCGCAAGGTAGAGGTCGTCGATGCGATGGATTTCATGCCCCTCCCGACCCATGCCTTTGATAGCTAGACTAGCGCTCCCTCCCTCACGGTAGCGTCCCACGAGCACTACTTGGCTGCCCGCATAGAGATCAGGAAGGGGGTAGGGGTACACCTCATCTACCATCGTGCCGGCGAAGGTGATCTCCGGATTCGACAGCACTGGTGACCGCACGCGATCATAGAGCGAGCGCACGGCATAGGCGATATCCTCTTCCGGTCGCACATAGCCACTGACGCCACCATGACCCTGCGCAAGAGCATCCAGTAGATGGGTGTTCACGTCATAGCCAACGCCAAAGCAGTAGAACCGGACATTGTCGGACGCACGATCAGCCACTTGCTGCACGATCCGCTCGATGCGCACCTCGCCCTCGGTCGGAAGGCCATCCGTCAGAAAGAGGACGATCTGGGGGCGGCCAGGGGCCGTCTGCTGTAAGGTCTCCTCAAGAGCGCGCGAGATGTTCGTCCCCCCTTGCGCCGCTAACCCCTGCACAAACGAGATCGCCCCGCCATCACCGGCCGCCACCAAGCCTCTCGCATAGTGCCGAGTGCCCGTAGCAAAGGCGACGATGTTAAAGCGGTCGTCGGGATTGAGATGATCGAGCACGTACAGGGCAGCCTCCTTGGCCTGCTCGATCTTGACACCTTCCATGCTTCCCGAGGTATCCAGGACCAGGAAGACATCCTTGGGCACCACCTCCGTCTCGGCATCATCTGAGGGCG
>CAZTMY010000173.1:0-5457 GCA_964614895.1 uncultured Anaerolineales bacterium | reverse complement strand
CAAGGGCATGTCCAGGGAGCGGGCAACAAGCCAGTTCGTCCAAGCGCCCACGGCCGCCAACCGGCAACCCTTTGGCTTGGTAATTCTTAGAACCGCCGGACGTAGCGACGAGCTAGCCCGCGTCTACAGCTCAGCCTGGTTCCACAGCCAGCCACCGTTGGTGTTGGCCGTCTGCGCGGATGTCAGCAAGGCGTGGCGTCGCTCCAAGGATGGTCAGAGCTATGCCATGGTGGATGCCGCCATCGCCATGGATCATCTCGTGTTGGCGGCCACAGAGCAAGGTCTGGGCACGTGCTGGATCGCGGCTTTTGATCCAGACGAGGCCCGCAAGGTGCTAGCGCTCCCGGAAAACGTCGAGCCGGTGGCCTTTACGCCGCTGGGTTACCCAGCCGATGAGCCCACGGCCAAGCTCCGCAAGTCGCCCAAAGAGCTCGTCCACTGGGAACGTTGGTAGCTTCCGGCGCCCAACGCACTTAGCGCATCGTGCCCTCACCTGGGCACGGATCCTTGGGGTTCATGGCCAGCTCACGTACCTGCCCCCCTACCACCCTGGTTGGGGGGCTGGCGCCACGCGAGCCCAGCTCACGCCGCTCGAACTCGTCCAGCGTCATGACGCGATCCCATTCGTTGACGGGCACTATAAGCGCCTCGCCGAATAGCTGCACAACATAGCCCCGATCATCGATCTCGATGGGAATCTCGTGCGTCAGAGCGCCCAACAGCCCCCGCGCGTCGGCGCCCTTGGCGAGGGCAGCGTGCGGGTTAGTGGGTACTAGCAAGTCTTGGATCAGCCGCACCAGCGACGACCGGATCTCGCCCAGCATCTCCAGCTTCTGCTCGCGATAGGTTTCGATCCACGCCGCTACTTTGGGGATGATCCAGCTCTTTTGCACCGCCTTGCCGGGACAGGTCTTGGTGGAATAATCCCGGTGGAAGTTGAGGGCCTGGATATCCAGGCCCAGCCGGACATGCAGGATGCCCAGCGCTGCGATGGTGTAGGCCAGCACCTCGCCGCTGGGCAGCTTCTCGTCATAGTTGCCGACCATCTCCAGGTGGCGGGTGCCCTGGTTATGCCCCCTCACGCCCACGCCATCATAGCGCAGGTCGCTGAACACCCAGATGCCATCAGGCGCCACAAACAGGTGCGGCCCGGCGTTCCATCCCTCATGGAGATGGCCGTCGTGGTCCTCCCAGATCTGCCGCTCGTAGTAGGCCTTCATGGCCATGATGGTCTCGCGCCCCCGCCATTGCTCGAGCGTGGGGCGCCACGTGTGATGCAGAAACACGCGTGTAGGACGGGGCTCGGGAAAGTCGAGATTCTCCACATAGTCCACGAACTCGTCGGGCTGAAAGACCTGGGCCACGATCTCCATGGGCGGCTCTTTGATGATCTCTCCCTGGTCACGGGCGCGCGGGTTGCTCGCGCCGGAGGCAGCCGCATCGCTCGAACGCCTGGACCTGAGCCATCCCGTCATGGTGCATGCCTCCTACATCCAATATCCGACTCTATCATATCGGATTACCCACGCCAGCGGTACTCGCACCGCAGCGCCTGGCGAAAGTCATCGATGACGCCTGGCTTGCCCTGAATATGCCACGCGTCGTGCCGCTGCCAACGATAGAGCGCCAGGCAACGGATCTTTTGGTGAGATGGCTCGCTGTTCCACCGATCGATCTCTGCGTACGCCGCCTGCACCCAGCCTAGGTTCTCATCGCGCCAGGGTTGGTTCTGATCGGTCTCGGTGATGTACACAGGCAGATGGCGTAGCTGCGCCGGGATCGCCTCCATATAGTCCACGTAGGTACGGAACATGGCGTGCCGTTGTTCAAAAGGCGGGTCCATCCGCGCCTCGCTGGTGATGGCCTGCGGGCTCCCGTCACGGGCATAAGTGTGCACGGCCATGCCATCCAGATCGTCGTCAAGGAGCTCGAGCATGTGCTGGAAGTAGAGGATCCAGTCACCAGTGGGATTGTCGGGATAAACCGTCTGCACGTTCCAGGGAGCAACGGCACCGGTGATGACCTGGTCCTGGGCGTGGCCTGCCCTGCCGCGGATCTCATCCCGACACCGCCGAAAGGCATCGGCGTACATGCGCGGTGTGATGACCTCGCCGTGCTCGGGACCGCCAGGGCGCTCCCAGGCCATGTTCATCTCATTGGCAATGACCCAAATGTGGCAACCCGAGGAGCGCTCCACAAAGTTGCCACAGCGTTTAGCGAACGCCGCATAGTCGCCCGAGACCGGCAACGTCCCCTCGTGACCATAGCCATGATTAAGGCGCACGATCACGCCAAAGCCATCGTCGGCCAGATCAGCGTAGGAAGCGCTGCTCCAGTCGTCGGGGCGTGCACCAAGCCTCTCGCTGATGACCACCCAGCCCTTGCGCCCAGCCCACGCCATATAGTGTTCGCCGCCACGATCGTGCAGCGCGAACAGGTAAGGCGATTCGCCCTCGGGAAGCTCTGGCAGATCACCGATCTCGGGCAGGAGCAGCACTTGCCCGACAGCGATGCGGTTCGCATCGGCCAAGCCATTGTAGGCGGCGATGACCGAGATCCAGCGCACATCCTGATAGTAGCGCCGTGCCAAAGCCGAGAGCGTCTCGCCCGCCTGCACGGTGTGTGCTACGTACCGCGTGCCCCAATCTCCGAGCCAGGCAGCCAGCTCGTGCTGGGCAACCTCGCCCAACGACGCGCCCGCAGCGACCGCGCGAGCGCGCAGCCGCCGGGCAGTTATCGGGTCAAAGATCAGCTCCAGCCGATCCGATGCCACGCCCTAACCTCCGCGTTCTCTCAACCTCGGAGCACCCGAGCATCACCCACGCGTTTGGTAATGCGCACCCGGTCCATGTGCTCGAGCAGCGCCTGCGCATACCTGCGACTAGTGCCCAGGAGATCGCGCGTCTCGCCCAAGGTCACCTGCTCATGGGCTTGCAGGTAAGCGACCACCCGGCGCTCAGCCTCCTCATAGGCCTCTGTCGCCAAGACGACGCTGGGGCTCACCTTGACCAAGCTGCCGCTATTCACCAAATAGTCGAGCAAGTCCGCGCCCAGTCGGTCCTCCAGCTCACTGACGGACGGCGGCGAGAAGGGCTCTGCGCGAACGGCGGCCATCGCCTCGTCCACCGCACGTCGCTGCGCCTCCGTGAGCCCCACCTCGTGCTCCGCCAATGCCACGATAGAGCCCGTCGTGGTTACGAGGCCCTCGCGTGTCGCGCCCGCGATGACGGCATCCCAGAACCTAGTTGGCACACGGGAACGGGTACGGAGCTCTTCCAGAGACATGCCCGCTCGGATGGGATTGGCCTGATGATACGCTTCCAGCGCCTGTCGCATCTGCCCCAGCAGAGCTTGCCAACGGGCAACGGCACTAACGGCCAAATCTTCACCTGCGGCTAGCGCCTCGGCATCACCATCAAGAACCACCACACTGCCCTGACTCGCCAGGCAGCCAAGCGCGGCGGTCGCTGCCGAGGGCGCCAAACCGCTCTCGCGAACGGCGGCGGCGCTAGAGACGACCAAGGACCGCGAGGCCTCATAAAGCATCACCGCCTCGGGGGCACCCTCCAACAGGGAGCCCAGACGCTCCAAAAGGGAGGCATCATGGCGGCGATGGCGCCTTCGTGGGTGAGCATCGAGCACCTGACCACCGCCCAGCGTTACACTGGGCGAGGGCATGCGCACCACAAAGCGGTCACCTCTCTGCAAAGCCACAGCGTCGCGCAGACACAACTGCGCCCAGCCAGAACCGCCCGGCTCGATAGCGTTGCCATCGAGGAGACGCACCCGTGCGGACGTCCGGGCCGTCCCCGCAAAGAACGCAAGTGGCATGTTGTGCTTGATGGGCCAACGATGGTCGCCCAGCACCTCCAGGTAAGCGTCCAGCAAGTGCGTCTCCTTCAACCAGCCCGGACGGCAGAGCACCTGCCCTCGCTCGATCTGGTTGCGATCCACGCCGGCTAGGTTCACCGCCAGACGCGTCCCTGGCTCGGCCCGCTCGATGGGCGTCTTGTGAATCTGGAGCCCGCGCACCCGCGCCGAGAGGCTACCAGGCACTATGGCCAGCGTATCGCCAACGGCCAAACTGCCGCCAAGTAGAGTCCCGGTGACGATGGTGCCGAATCCGGCAATGGTGAACACACGATCCACAGGTAAACGCGGCCGCTCGAGATCAGGTGGATAGGGGACGTCCGCGAGCATGGCATCCAACGCGGCCGCCAGATCGGAGAGGCCCTCGCCCGTGACAGCAGACACACGCACGATGGGCGAGTCCTCCAATGTCGTGCCCACTAGGAGCTCGCGAACCTCTTCCTCTACCAGGTCTGCCCAGCCGGGCTCATGGACCGTATCGATCTTGGTGAGAGCGATAACGCCTCTCGGCACCCGCATGAGATCAAGGATGTCCAAATGTTCGCGCGTCTGGGGCATGACCGATTCGTCGGCAGCGACTACGAGGAGCGCGCCGTCCACGCTGCCAATGCCGGCCAGCATGTTGCGCACAAAATCCTCGTGGCCGGGCACATCCACGATACTCACCTCGCGCCCGCTGGGCAACGTCACCCATGCGAACCCGAGATCGATAGTCATCTCGCGCTCTTGCTCCTCCTTGAGGCGATCCGGGTTGATGCCCGTCAGGGCCTCGACGAGGGTGGATTTGCCGTGATCCACATGGCCGGCCGTGCCGATGACAAACACGCCCTAGCCTTCCTTCTGCCCCAGCAGGAGGTCCACATCGTCCCGGGCCGAGCTCACCGCCCGTGTTTGTCTATCGAGCACCTCGCATAAGGCAGCCTGCACGCGCTGGGCGAAGTTGTCCAGCGCGGCGCGCACGGCATTGATCTCGTCCGCCAGCTCTCCGTCAACCTTCACGTCAGCGATTCGCCCCGCTTCCAGCTCGCCGACCCGGAGCTCGAGCGCATCATCCGCTCCGAGCAGTTCGTCCCGGGTGAGCTCCCACTGCCTTATGGCCTTGGCAAGCGTTCGTTCAACCTCCTGGCGGAACTCGGATGCCTCGCGGCGGAGCTGGTCCTCCGCCAAGCGCTGCACCTGGCGCAGTTGGTCTTGCTGCTGGCTCACCTGCTGGGAGAGCTCTTGCAACTCGCGAAGCGTGCGCCGGTTGTGCTCGAACTGATCGGAGAAGAAGCGAATCTGCTCGGCCCAGGTCTCCTGCTGCTGGCGATAGGCATCCAGTCGCCGCCCCCAGTCGGTCATAGCCTTGCCGCGCTCTACCTCCGCGCGGCGAAAGGCTTCTGCTTGCTGGGCTTGCGCCTCAGTGAGCTCATCCCGCAACTGATAGATGATTTGGATCTCGTCCTGCAGTTTGGCCAGATCATCCTGGATGAGCGCCAGTTGGGCGCCGTGGCCATCCTGCACCTGCTCAATGGACTTGAGGGCATCCTCGACCTTACCGAGGCGCTCCTCGGCGAACCCGATCTCTACACGTAGGCCAGCGATGCG
>CAZTMY010000172.1:0-5460 GCA_964614895.1 uncultured Anaerolineales bacterium | reverse complement strand
CTGCATAGCATGGCGGCGATCCATTCCGAGGTTAACCTCCAGTGCTTCGGCGATCTGGCGTCCGACAGGCATGACGGGGTTGAGCGAAGTCATGGGATCTTGGAAAACGACACCGATCTCCTTGCCCCGCACAGCATACATCTCGCTCGGCTTGATCCGCAACAGGTCTCGTCCATCAAAGACTACCCGTCCCTTCTCAATCTTGCCTGGCGGTTCCGGGATGAGCCGCAGCATTGCCATAGAGCTGACGCTCTTGCCTGAGCCGCTTTCCCCCACGATTCCCAGAATCTCCCCTTCGTTCAGGGTATAGGAGATGCCATTGACAGCATTCACGACACCATCCTTGGTATAAAAGCGCACCGTCAGATCTTCAACTTGGAGTAGTGGTGTCATGTGTCTGCCCCCTCAGATGTTCTCGCTGACGTCGAGCGCTTTGCGCAGCCCGTCGGCAATGCCCTGGAATGCCAATACAGAAAGTGTGATCATCATTGACGGGAAAATGAACATGTGGGGCCAGAACTGCCAGTAGTAGCCTGAGTCAGCCAGCATCCGTCCCCAACTGGGTCGTGGAGGGCGTACACCCATGCCTAGGTAACTCAGTCCTGCCTCGGCGAAAACAGCGGTGGGAATTCCCGCCGCGAATCCCCAAAGGAGCAGCGGCGCAGCCTGGGGAAGGATGTGGAAGACGATGATCCGCCACACGGGGATGCCCAGCGCACGTGCGGCTTCGATGTAGTCCTGCTCTCGGATCGAGAACGTCAGGCCGCGCATCAGACGGGCCGAGTTTACCCAGCCGGTGATGATCATGGCCAAGATCAAGTTCTCCAGGCTGGGTGAGAGGACCATGACGAGGTAGAGGACAATGAGGTACCAGGGAAGGGCAGAAAACATGTCGATCAGGCGCGTGACCAACCAGTCAAGGATACCACCCATGTATCCTGCCAGCACCCCAAGGGGCACTCCGATTGCCAGGCCCGCAATCCCGGTCAACACCCCGACCATGAGCATCGGCCGGGCTCCATAGATAATGCGCGTGAGAACATCGCGCCCTAGTTCGTCGGTGCCAAAAGGGTGAGCCATGCTCGGCGCTTGTAGGGCGCCAGACATGTCAATCTTATCGTAGTCGTAAGGCGTGAGAACGGGGGCGAAGATGGCGACAAAGATGATGATTGTGGCATACACTAGGCCGAACATTGCCAGTCGGTTGCTACGGAAGCGCCGCCAAGCACCAACCCAGAAATTCGCGTAGCGTGTGTCCTGGTCATACCCTTCAAGGGTAAATAGCGCTTCTGTTTTCGAAACGGTTCCTGTGCTTTGTTGCCCATCTGTTGGACTGGAAAAGGTATCGGGGTCTCTGCCGCTCATTTTGCTCGCTCCGTGATGCGCACGCGGGGGTCGATAATTCCGTAGAGAATATCCGTCAACAGGTATGTTGCTGCGATGAGAAGGGCCCAGAACATGGTGATCCCGAGCACTAAGGGATAATCACGGTTGGTGCTGGACATCACGAAATACTTGCCCAGGCCGGGTAGGCCAAAGACGCTTTCGATGAAGAGAGAACCTGTCATCATACCGGGATAGAGGGGCAGGAAGTTTGTGATCATTGGAATAAGTGCATTGCGTAGAACATGCCTGACCATGACGGCGGATGCATGCAAGCCTTTGGCGTACGCCGTTCGGACATAGTCGGCCGCCATGGCTTCGGCGATGCATTGACGCGTCCAGCGAGCGACACCGCCGGTCGCCGGTAGGCCATAGGCAGTCACAGGTAGAACCAAGTGCCACGCGACGTCTTTCCAATTGCTGGGGTCCCCCCAGGAACCAGCTGGAAACCAGCGGAGCTTCACCGCCAGGAAGTAGACGAGGACGAATCCCATGACAAACGATGGGATGGTGGAGATGATCACGGCGTAACTGGTGACGATGTTGTCAAGCCAGGAATCCTGGTTGGCAGCTGCTACTATGCCTAGCGTGACCCCCAGTGTGATGGCTAGAGTTGCCGCTAACCCTCCCACCAATGCGCTGTAGGGCAGGGCACTAATGATCAGTTCTTGAACAGTCCGTTCCGGCTCCGTGAACGTCTGCCCGAAGTCAAGCGTCAGGGCATTTCGAAGCCAGGCCAGGTACTGTTTCCATTCTGGTTGGTCGAGCCCGTACTTCTCCTTGAATGCTTGTATCTGCTGTTCGGACATCGGGATCTCAGCACCTTGCATCCACGGCCCACCGGGTACGACTCGCGAGAGCGTGAAGGTGAAAATCGAGAGCAGCAGCAGGGTAATTGCGATGCCACCAAGGCGCTTAAGTGTGTAGGCTAACATATATGGTTATCTCCTGGGGTGTGTTCTCTGCCTACGCGCTGGATGTATGGGCTTGTCTTCTGCCACAGGAATCCCTTGCAGAGGATGATGGCGCACGGAACAGGCGTCATCAAAGCTGAATATGGAGTCTCTCCCTCTGGGGCGCCAGAGGGAGAGACCGGCCAATAGCCACTATCCAAGACCCTCGCGGCAATCGGACTGGGCCCAGTAGATGCCCTCGTAAGCGTGAGGACAACCGGTGCCCCCGCCGCCGAAGAACTGATAGCCGTCCTTGTTGGGCTCGAGTGTCGGACCCTTGGCATTGCATGGCCACAGTCTAATCTCGAAGGGCTGGTCGAGGAAGAACCAAGCGGCGCTTTCGACCAACAGTTTCTCGGCCTCGCGCATGCCTGCGAACCGCTTTTCGGGATCGAACGAGGCATTGGCTTCATTGTATAGCTTATCCCATTCCTCGTCCTTGTGCGGGTGCCTGCCGGTGGAGCGGAAGACGTTGAGGAAGGTGGCCGGGTCTACATAGTCTTGAGCATAGCCGACGAAGTACATTGGGGCCGTGCGGTCGACGAACGCGGCATTGGTGAAGGATTGGAAGTCCGAGGGGCGCAGCTCGACGTTGATGCCCAGGTTTTCTTTCCACTGAGCCTGGATAGCCTCGCAGAGAGCCTGTTGCTGTGGGGTGGGCTGTCGGATGTAGAGTTCGTAGGTGGGGAAGCCTTTTCCATTGGGGTACCCCGCCTCGGCCAACAGTTGCTTAGCGTTCTCTGGATCGTAGATGTTGGGGTCCAGGTTCTTTAGATCGGGGTTGTAGTTCGGGAAACCCTTAGGCAGAATGCCCCAGGCCGGATGGGCGAAGCCTTGGAACACTTGGGTGACGAGAGTCGCTTTATCAATCGCCTTGCACAGCGCCAGGCGGACTCGCTTGTCCGCAAGCGGCGGGAAGGACCCTAGGGTGTTGAAACCCAAATAGTCAGTCGATGTGGGGGGCTGAGGATGAGACTCGTTGCGCAGGAGTGGGTTAGCATTGACCAGGCCGACCTCCGCCGGGGGGCTGCCTGAACCGACGCTGTAAGTCTGAATATCACCCGCGATGTAGGCGGGTAGCCCGCTCGGTAGATTCTCCTCACGGATCTTGGTCACCCAGGGGCGTCGGATCCCTTTGTAGTTGGGGTTGAGCTCCCACAGGTGCCCTAGCTCGCGGTCGAATTTCGTCAAGATGAAAGGCCCAGACGCGACGTAGCGGTCGGGGTCCAGTGCCCAATTCTCTCCCAGCTCTTCCTGGGCGTTTTCTGGCATCACTTCAAACCAGACACCCAGCATGGGGAGATAGGGGACCGGGGCTTCGGTGTAGATACGCAGCGTGTAGTCGTCGACTGCCTCAATCCCCAGCTCCTCAGGGGGAAGTTCGCCGGCCGTTACCTTCTGGGCGTTCTTGATGTCGAAGTAGAACCAAGCGAAGTCGTAGCCATGGCTCAAGGACCAACGCAGCGTGTATACCCAATCGCGGGCAGTGATGGGCTTGCCGTTGCTCCATTCCAACTCCTTACGAAGGTGGAAGTCCCAATAGGACCCATCGTCAGCGGGTTCCCAGCTCTCGCATCCCACGCCGTACACGTTGAAGTTGATATCTAGCGAGGTGAGGGTTTCCTGGCCTCCGGCGTGCTCAAAAGCGCGGTTGTAGAGAGACTCCATGATGTGTCCGTATCCGCCACCGATCTTGCCGATCCCGGTGAGAATGTACTGTTCCTCAAGGGGAAGGGCGTCGGCTGGCAGTACCTCGCCCAGGGCGTTCGTGGGGCCGGTAGGGGACGTAGGGGTCACTTCCACCTGCACGGTCTTCTCTACCTCGACGGTCCTTTCCACCTCGACCGTTTTCTCGACCTCGACGGTCTCGCGGATGACCTGGGGTTCCGGGGTGGCGCATGAACTCAGGACCGCTCCAGCACTGGCGGCGCTGATAACCTTGAGGAACTCGCGCCGCGATAGCGGCTTTTTCTTGCTCATAGATCTTCTCCTTAGAAAGCTTATCTGATGAGGTTCTTACAGTTAGGATCTACGCATCTGCCTCGCTAGTCACGTGCTTGGGTGTGCCTTATTGTCGCTGACCTCCTTTCTGTGGTCGTGTGATCCGCGCCGCGGCTGTCGTCAAGTATTAGGGCTTGTGATTTGGTGTATGCTGCGGCTTTGCATACGGGAAAACCCCATATCGGGAACACAGCCCGAGGAGATGCCGGTCAACCAGTTCGCGGGTTCTGGAAAGGTCTCGACGTTTGATGGCGTCCACGTAAGCTTCGTGAATAGCGACCTGACCCGTCTGACGCACATTGCCAGGGAGAGCAATCCGCCCCGTATTCCCCAGAGCCCAGAACGTGTTGAGCAGGGGAACGCCCAAGCTGAGGAGTAAACGGTCACCACAGATCTCCAGCATAGTGTAATGGAAACGTTTGTGGTGAGGCGAGTCTTCTCCCACTGGTGGGGGATCCCTGCGCAACCGATCCAGATCGTTTTCCAATCTAGCGATATCCTCTTCAGTAGCGCGCGCGATACACGTTTCCAGAACCGTGAGCTCTAGCATCGCGCGCCCTTCAATGACTTCCTGCAGGCTGAAGTGATCCAGGGAGTGTCTGAGGGACAGGTATCCCAGGAAGTCCATTTCCTCGGGACTGGCGAGGAAAATGCCACGACCATGTTGTATGTCCACCACGTCGAGCGCTTCCAGCACACGGAATGCCTCGCGGACGACAGCTATGCTCACCTCGAGCATGCTGGCCCATTCCTGGAGCGACGGCAGGCGCTCGCCGGGAGTAATCCCGTGCGACCTGATGTACTCCTGGATGCTCTCGACGCATTGGCGCGTAAGATCGGCGCGGCGGGGTTTTGCGACTTCGATTGTCGGGATTGAGCCTTTTCGTGTATCCACTCATGGGCTCCAAGCGTGCGATATGGTCATCTGATGACTATATGATATAATATTCTAAAGCCGTTGTCAAGTCTCAGTTGGTGTGATAGGTACTTCTGTGCCTATCAAGTTGTGTCCCAATGGCGTGGCGAAACTGGAGAATGCACATGCCTGAGCCCAGCGGTGATCGGCTGTCCTTTCCGGAATCCCTTCCGCTCCCTCTGCGGATCTGGTGGCCGTGGGATGAAC
>CAZTMY010000171.1:0-5464 GCA_964614895.1 uncultured Anaerolineales bacterium | reverse complement strand
ATTGAAAAGATTTTTCATTAAAGGTCTGCGTAGATGAATGATTGGGAGAGGATCTTGGCTGAGAGCGGCCATCGAATCACGGTGTCCCGTCGAGCCGTCATGGCCGCATTGCAACATGTGGATGTGCCACTGGATGCTGTGGCCATCTTGGCGCATGGCCAGCGCTACCATTCTAGCTTGGGCCTTGTGACCGTGTATAGGACGCTCAGTCTGTTCCAGGATCTGGGACTTGTGCGCCGCGTGCACCAGAAGGACGGCTGCCACGGCTATGCGCTAGCATCGCCTGGCCATCATCACACCGTTGTTTGCAGGCGCTGCGGGTGTGTTGCCGAGTTCACGGGTTGCGAGGAGATGCGCATGCTTATTCGGCACACGGAGGCAGAGACCGGCTTTCGGATTGAGGGGCATATGCTCCAGCTCTCTGGATTGTGCCGCCGCTGTGCGCAAGAGGTGAGCGACAGCTAGTTCGCTCACTGAGGGACGTTGGTTGGCTGGGGAGGTGCCTCGTGTCTGGATGTTGTCAAGCGCTAACTGTGCTGCTGTTAGTGAGTTTGGCTCTCACGGGGTGCGCTGGCAGAGGCTCGGAGGAAGTGGCGGAAAGCGGCCAACTGCAGATTACCGTGAGTATTCTGCCTCAGGCCTACTTTGTCGAGCGGGTGGGTGGCGAGCACGTGAGCGTGACGGTTATGGTGCTTCCGGGTCAGAGTCCGGCCACCTATGAACCGAGTACCGAACAGATGGCCGCCCTCAGTCGTGCCGATGCCTATTTCAGTATCGGTGTGCCGTTTGAGAACGCATGGCTTGATCGCATCGCGTCGGCCAACCCCGACATGGTGGTGGTGGACACAAGTGAAGGGATCACCCGGCGATCCATCGAGGCGCACACGCATCGCTCGGACGATGACCGCAGCGATGATCATGCGGAGGTTGTCGCCCATCCCGATCCGCATATCTGGCTGTCGCCTCGTCTGGTCAAGATTCAGGCCGCGAATATCGGCGCGGCCTTGGCAGATCTCGATCCCGCGCACGCGGGCGAGTATAGCGCGAACTTGGCTGCCTTTGAGGCAGAGATTGACGCGCTGGACGCAGAGATCACAGAAAAGCTCAGCGGGCTAGAGAACCGGAAGTTCATGGTGTTTCACCCATCGTGGGGCTATTTCGCCGAGGACTATGGGCTAGAGATGTATGCCATCGAGGTGGGTGGCCAAGAGCCAAGCGCGGCTGAGCTGACCGAACTGGTACGGCGCGCCAAGGCAGAGGGGATTCGGGTTGTCTTTGCGCAGCCAGAGTTCAACACGCGTTTCGCGGAGGTCATCGCCGAGGAGATTGATGGGCGGGTGCTCCTCATCAGCCCGCTCGATCGCGATTGGGCGGCGAATCTGCGTGAAGTAGCTCAGACACTCGCGGAGGTCCTGAGCGAAGGCTGATGGCGCGATGTGCTGGGGATGTATCGGGGAGCCAGCCGAGGAGGAAAAATGGCGGTAGCAACAACCAAGGACGGCGCCGAGCCACGTGAGGTCATCCGCATCGAGCATGTCTGGGCGGCCTACGATCATGAGGCAGTTCTTGAGGACATTAACTTGACGGTTTACGAGCGTGACTTTATTGGACTCATCGGCCCCAATGGTGGGGGCAAAACCACTTTATTGCGCGTGTTGCTGGGGCTCTTGCCGCCTCTGAGAGGAAGCGTCCGCGTGATGGGCAAAAGGGTGGAGGAGGGCAGAAGCTATATCGGCTGGGTCCCACAGCAGGCAGAGTTCGATCGCGACTTTCCCATTCGCGTGCGCGATGTGGTCCGCATGGGTAGGCTGGGACACCGACATCTGTTCGAGCGGTATCGCCAGGAGGATGACGCGCGGGTGGATCGCGCTCTTGCGGCCGTAGGTCTTGAGAGGATAGCCGAGCGTCCTCTGGCAGAGCTCTCTGGTGGTCAACGGCAGCGCGTCTATGTGGCGCGCGCCCTTTCCAGCGATCCGGCCATTTTGCTATTGGACGAGCCCACGGCTCACTTGGACGTCTCGGCGAGCGCTTCCTTCTACGAGCTGCTCCACGAGCTGAATCAAAGGATCACGATTTTGATGGTGTCTCACGACCTGACGGCCATCTCCTCCTATGTGAAGACGGTCGGTTGCCTGAGCCGGCGGCTGTACTATCAGCGTGGCAAGACGATCACGCCCGAGATGCTGGACGCCTCCTACCAGTGCCCGGTCGACCTACTGGCTCATGGCGTGCCGCACCGGGTTCTGCCAGAGCATTCGGAGGTGTCACACGATGCTTGAGGCGCTACATCTGGGTTTCATGCGCAACGCGCTGGTTGCTGGCGTTTTGGTCAGCATAGCCTGTGGAATCGTCGGGACCTATGTGGTGGTGAACCGGATTGTGTTTCTGGGTGGGGGCATCGCTCACGCGGCCTACGGTGGGATCGGGCTGGCTTACCTGGTGGGGAGTGATCCTACATTCACGGCTGTGGGGTTCAGCCTAGTATCGGCGATGGTCATGGGAATTGTGCATCGGAAGACGCGTGAGCGATCGGACACGATTATCGGCGTGATCTGGGCCATCGGCATGGCGCTAGGCGTCATCTTTGTGGACCTGACGCCTGGGTACAAAGCGGATCTGATGAGCTATCTGTTTGGGAGTATTCTGGCGGTGCCCCAGCGGGATCTGTGGCTGATGCTGATCGTGGACCTGCTGGCGTTCTTGGTGGTCAGTTTGCTCTATAAGGAGTTAGTGGCAATCTCTTTCGATGAGACCTATGCCACTGTGCGGAACGTGCCCGTTGCGTTAGTATATTATTGCCTGTTGGCGCTGACGGCGCTCAGCGTGGTCATGATGATGCGTGTCGTCGGCCTGATCATGGTAATCGCCTTGCTGACCATCCCGGCGGCCATCAGTGGCCAGTTTGTGAGTGGGATGCACAAGATGATGCTGAGCTCTTCTGTGCTTGGCATCATCTTCACCGTCGTAGGACTAGGGCTCTCTTATGCTCTCAACCTGACGTCCGGCGCAACTATCATCCTGGTTGCAGCTACGGGCTACCTCATCAGCTTTGGCGTGCGGCTGCTGGTGGCAAAGCACCGTCGTCACGCGCGCGCCATCTCGATGCCATAGCGTCACGGCTTGCCTCGACACAGCGTAGCTCCGTCACAATGGACGGAGCTACGCTGTGTCCCGCTCATTGTCGCGATGCTAGTCGTAAAGGCACGTCCGCGCCATGTCAGCGAAGGCCTGTACATTCTCGGGATTGCCAAAGAAAAAGTGGTCCGACGGGCTACAGATATAGCCGCCATCGGGGCAGCAGGCGTGGAGCTGGCGGACTTGGCCACGTACCGATTCGGGTGTGCCTTGCTCAAAGCCAGCGTTCTGGTCGAACCCGCCAATGAAGCACAGCTTGTCGCCCACACGGCGATTGGCCTCTGCCAGGTCGCAATCACCGCCCATGGATGGCGGCGTCATGGTCTCCAGCGCATCAGCGCGGGTCTCCACTACCATGTCCAACATCTTCATCAAGCCGCCGCAGAGATGATAGACTGCCTTGAGGCCCACGGCGTGCAACGCATCATGCTGGATGCGGTCGTATGGGAGACAGAAGCGCCGGAATAGACGTGGACTGATGACGGTGTTCGAGCCCGCGCCACCTCCCGTCTCGACGAGGTCCAAGGGCGTCCCTTCCAGCAGTTCGATGAAGCGTAGCCGCTTCTCCAAGAGTCCTTCCATGGCGTATTGCGTCAGATCCGGCTTGTCGATAGCCCAGAATATAGCTGTCTCGGTGCCGATCAGCATGCAAAAGTCTTGCCAGGGGGAGCCCTGACCGTAGCCGACCGCCCACCCGCGGACGATGCCGCGCTTGCCTACACGGCGTTGGGCGTCTATTACAGGCGCTGGATCGAGACGGGATGGCACCAGCGCATACTCTAGAAAGAGCTCGAGATCAGCTTCGTCTTTGATGAGGTACTCGGTGGTCCACTCAGTAAAGGCGTTGGAGGCGCCTCGCTGGGTGAGGTCTCCATCGGGGGTGGTGACGACTTTGGCATATTTCCGCTCGCCTGATGTACTGGTGCCCAGATCTTGCCGCGATACCTGCCACTGAGCCAGATCTTTGTCGCTATAGATCGGTGTTGGCGACACATACAGCACCGGATCCATGCCAAAGCGGGCGTACGCCTCATAGGGATCGCACCCATCCAGGTAGGTGTTGAGGTAGTAGGTCATCCAGTTGTGCACCTGCACTGGCAGCCGGTCTGGCTTTTCGTTGGCGATGGCAGTGAGAAAGCGCTCGCGTCCGTCCATTGTGGTCTGGCTCCTGTGCCTAGTCCACTAGCGGCAGATGCACGACGTTGCCGGATGATACGGCCTCAACGGCGCCAAAGACCATTCCCAGGCTCTTGAGATTGTCGGCGGCAGTTGTCTCGGGGACAATGTCCTCGGTGATGGCTCGGCGGAAGGCATCGAGCAGGTAGCCTTGCCGAGACAAGGGCATCGGATCCAGAGGCACTGTGCGAAGTTCCTCGCCTGTGGGCGCACGATAGAGGACGTCGTTGGTCGCCACATAGACGCCATCTTCACACTCGATGCGCCAGTCGGCGTTCCAACTGGTCTCAGCGCCCGTGGAACACCAGCTACCGGTGTAGCTGGCGTGAACATTGCCCTCGAAGGCAAAGTGCAGCGCGGTGGAGGCGTCGCCTCTGAACCAGCTCCAAGAGGGATTCCAGCTTTGCCCGGAAACGGCTATCGGATCGGCGCCTAGGAAGTAGCGCAGCATGTCAAAGTGGTGGATGGCCATGTCCACGATCAACGGATGCTCCATCTCTTCGCGAAAACCACCAAAATGGGGTCCCTTGGCAAAACTTACCTGCACTTGCCCTGGCGCGCCGAGATCGCCAGATGCCACTAACCGGCGCAGGGTGGGCGCGAAAGCCTGGTAGCGGTAGTTCTGGGCTACCATCAGCATCTTGCCCGCCTTTTCCGCGGCGGCCACCATCCGCCGGGCCGAGGCCATGCTGTCTGAGAGAGGCTTCTCAGTCAGTACGGGCAGTCCGGCTTCTAGAGCTGCGCAGCAGACCTGCTCGTGAAACTGGGGTGGCGTCACGTTGATAAGGCCATCGGCCTCTTCCTGCTCGAGTGCAGTGGCCAAGTCGGTGTAGCAGTGGCTTGTGCCCTTGCCACACTCTATGGCTTGTGCCTTGAGCGCTTGCGGGTTGACGTCCACGAGAGCAGCATGTGTGACGTCCGGCGCGTTCTGCACAGTTTGCAGCCAAACGCTGCCCATGCCGCCAACGCCTACCTGGATGACGCGTATCGCCCTTGCCATGGCTTTCCCCCTGTTCGCTTGATGACTGATACGGCGATTCTAGACGAGGCTGCGAGGACTCGCAAGCCCGGAGCGATTGCGTGATGTATGTGCGGCATCTATCATGGTGCGGTGACATTTGGTGGCAGTGGGAGGTCGATCATGGCGAGGACG
>CAZTMY010000170.1:0-5474 GCA_964614895.1 uncultured Anaerolineales bacterium | reverse complement strand
CTTTTGTAGGGGCATCGATCCGACTGGCATTGAGGACGTCACGTTGATAGGCATGAACGTGCCCTGTCGCATCGGGGACACCACGTGTATGCCCGGCGACATCGTCCTCGGAACCTACTCGGGCGTTCTGTTCATCCCACCACACTTGGCTCTGGAAGTGGTCGAGCATTCCGAGACAATGCGCCTGCGCGAGGCCTTTGGATTCACGCGTCTCCGTCAAGGCATTTACACCTCCAGCCAGATGGACACCGCCTGGACCGACGCCATCGAGGCCGACTATGCGCAGTGGCTGGCCCAGCGAACGCCTGAAGAGAAAGCGCGCATCCTCTGGGAGGAGCGGGCTACGTAGACGCTGGTTTCACACTCAAGCTAGGGGCTGAAGGGTCTAGTGACCGCTATCTGCCCTTGCGCAGAGCAGCTTTGTTGACTAGGATGGGGCGAGCGTCATCCCGAGTCGGAGCCGGGCCTCGGGTCCACGCACGTACGAGACGCGCAGCACGCTAGAGATGGCTACGCGTTACGGATTGGAACGACCACGACGATAGGAGAAGAGCATGGCCTTCCGAAAACCTGCAGAGATCGTTGCGGCAGCCGAAGCGGCAGCCTGCAGCAAGGCATCCCTTAGTATCCCCAGAATGCTCGTGCTGGGATTCCTGGCGGGCGCTTACATAGCCGTCGGTGGGCTAATCGCCATCGTCGTTGGCAAGGGCAGCCCGGCCTTGGCGGCAGCAAACCCAGGTTTGGCCAAGTTCCTGTTCGCCGCCGTCTTTCCCGTTGGCATCATCATCGTGGTGATCGCCGGCTCTGAGCTCTTTACCGGGAACTGCAGCGTGTTCATACCTGGCTGCCTCTCCGAACGTACCTCGTGGCCCCAGATGCTACGCAATTGGGCCGTCGTCTATGTAGGCAACCTGATCGGTTCACTCTTTGTGGCAATAGCCCTGGCCTACCTGACGAATATCGTTCATGGCGGGGCACTCGGCGAGGCGTCGGCCGGCATTGCCGAGGCCAAGGTCAACATGGGCTTCTGGGCACTCTTGCTCCGCGGCATTGGCTGCAACTGGCTAGTGGGGCTTGGAATCTGGCTAGCCATCGCCGCCGACGATGTCACCGGCAAGATCCTGGGGCTATGGTTCCCCATTATGACGTTCGTGGCCGTCGGCTTTGAGCACTCGGTGGCCAATATGTTCTTTATTCCCCTGGGTATGCTCAACGGGGCCAACGTCAACATAGCGGGCTTTGTGGCCAATCTGATCCCGGTTACGCTCGGGAACATCATTGGCGGCTCTGTACTGGTCGGTGGGATCTACGGCTGGCTGTATGGATCCACAGCAGAGGACTCGTGACGCGAACTCGCTGACGCGCGGGGCCGCTTCTCCTTGGCCCTCGCGCATCAGCGTCTGCTAGCTTCTCGAGGGTTCTGCCCGCTAGGGCAATCGTCTAGGGGTATCAACAACAATGCGACGGGAGGGCCATGCGTACCATCCGTATCACCGCTGGCGATGTGTCGGTTACCGCTACGCTTGACGATACCGACACCGCAGACGCTATCTGGAACGCGCTGCCCATCACGGCGCGCGCCAACACTTGGGGTGACGAAATCTACTTTGCCATCGATGTCTACCTGGATGAAGCCGATGCCCAGGAGGTGGTGGCTCTCGGCGACTTGGGCTATTGGCCGCCAGGGCACGCGTTCTGCCTGTTCTTCGGACGCACCCCGATGAGCTTGGGAAACGAGATCCGCCCGGCTTCACCTGTCAACGTTTTTGGGCACATCCAGGGCGATGCCACAATCCTCAAGGAGGTGCCGGCGGGCATCGAAATCACGGTCGAGCCCATGGGTGAGAGCGCTTTGTAGTCACTTTCGTAGATAGGAGAAAGACATGACGATTGACCAAGCCCGCGAGATACTCAAGCATGCCGAAGCTACCCGCGAGCCCATCGGCCCGGTTTCGGATCTATTCGAGGGCGGCTTGACCCTCGACCAAGCCCACGCTATCTGCGAGGCGAACATCGCCGAGCGAATCGCGGCAGGTGATACGTTACGCGGGTACAAGGTTGGCTTTACCAATATTCCGGTCCGCGACGACATGGGCCTGCCCGACTCGACCTACGGCTATCTGCTCGAGAGCATGGTCCTGGAGTCTGGGGGCACCCTCAACCTGAGCGAGCTTATCGCGCCGCGCATCGAATGCGAGATCTGCTTCCGCCTGGCCAAGCCGTTGGCCGGCAAGGGCCTCACCATTGCCCAGGTGCTGGATGCCACCGATGCGGTCGCGGCCGCCTTTGAGGTATGTGATGCCCGCATCCGCGACTGGAAATGCCCCTATCCAGACTTTATCGCCGACAACGGATTCTCGGCACGCATCGTGCTGGAGGGAAGCTGGCACGATGTAGCCGAGACCGATCTACTAGAGGAATCGGTGGTGCTGACTCAGAACGGCAACGAGATCGCTAGGGGCCGTGGTGAGATGGCCATGGGCCATCCAGCCAACGCCGTCGCATGGTTGGCAGGCAAATTGGCTGACCGAAACAAGGGTCTGGAGGCTCAGCAGATTGTCATGACCGGCACCCTGACGCCAATATTGCCCATTGAGCCAGGCAGCACCTACAAGGCCACCTTCAGCACACTGGGGACCGTCGTCAAGCGATTCGCCTAGGGAGCGATGGATACCGTGGGCTCGACACAGATCAAGCCTTCCATGTGTTCCATTGGCTGGCGAGACGAGTCCGTCGAAACGGCTGTGGCCGCCATCTCCCAGGCCGGATACGTAGGCGTCGAGATGTGGCAACCTCACGTACAGCGGCACTTGGACGCGGGCGGCAGCGTCGCCTCGCTCAGCGCCTTGGTTCAGAACCACGCGCTGAAAGTACCCATGCTCAGCGGCTACTATGACCTGGCCGAACACCCAGAGGAAAGCCTGCTTGCCTTGGAGCACCATGCCGAGCAAGCAGCTACCTTGAAAGCCCCCCTGCTGCGCATGTTCACGGGCGGCGAGTCCTCCACCGAGGCAAGCTTGGCCACGTGGGATGCGGTCACCAAAGCCCTGCGGCGAGCTTGCGACATCGCAGCCACGCTGGGCCTCGGCATCGCCATCGAGACGCACGAGGGCAATCTCCACGACACCACAGAGAGCACGCTACACCTCTTGAGAGCTGTGGCGCGTCCCAACCTGTTCGTGAACCTCGATATCTACAATCTCTTTGCTATCGGCGAGGACCCAATCGCAGCGTTGGCTCGCCTAGGTCCGCACGTGCGCATGGTCCACCTGAAGAACGCCATCCGAAAAGATAAGAGCCGCCGCTTGGGCATCCCGCTGGCCGAGGGCGACATGCCCTACGGGCCGTTCCTGCGCGCTCTGGCGGACAGCGGCTATGATGGCTATGCTTCCATCGAATGGTTCGGGCCCGCGCCAGCCGAGGCGGCCGTCTCGGAACTCTGTTATCTCCAGAGCGTGCTGGGAGACAACCTTGCGCGCCGCATCAACTGACGCCTGTGACGTCCTGATCATCGGCGGTGGAGGCGCGGCTCTGCGCGCCGCCATCGCTGCTTACGAGGCCGCCCCATCCCTCGACGTGCTTCTCGTCACCAAGGGGACGCTCGGAACTAGCGGCGTCACCGCGACGGCCTGCTCCGACCGAATGGCCTTCCATGCCACCTTGCCGACCACCAAGCCCGGGGGCCCTGACGCCTGGCGCTACCATGCTGATGACATCTACCGCATAGGCGGCTTTGTCAGCGACTGGGACCTAGCCAAGGTCCTGGCCCGCGAGGCCGCATCGGCCTTTACCTACTTGGAAAGCCTGGGAGTCCCCTGGGCTCGCAATCCTGACGGCACCCCTGCCCAGTTTGTCACCGATGGCTCCACCTATGCTCGCGCCTGCTACACGGGGCCTCACACCGCCAACGAGATCGAGGCCGCCCTGCTGCAAAGATTGCGGCAGCTGCCGGTGCGTGTGAGGGATCACACCATGGCCGCAGAGCTCCTTCTGGACCCAGATGGCAAGATCGCCGGCGCCGCCCTGCTGACCGAGGGCCAGCCGGACGTCACGCCGGTATCGGCGTCCGCCGTCGTGATGGCAACAGGCGGCGCGGGGCAGATCTATGCGACGAACGTCTTCCCGCCCGACTGCACCGGCGACGGCTATGCCATGGCATACCGGGCTGGCGCCGAACTTGTGAACCTGGAGTTCATCCAGTTCGGGCTCTGTTCCGTCACCACCGGCCTGGCGTGCTCGGGCAGCATGATGCGGGCCCTCCCACGCCTCGTCAACGATAGGGATGAGGCGTTTCTGGCGGAATACCTTGCCCCTGAGGATCAGCTCCGAGCTTGCGACCTGCTCTTCGCCAAGGGAGCCAGTTGGCCAGTGTCGCTGGAAGAGCCAACCCACGTCATCGACATAGCCGTAGCGGCTGAAATCGCGCACGGTAGGCGAGTGTTCCTCGATTATGCTCGGAATCCCGCGGGCTATGTGCCAGACCGCCTGGGTTCGGCAGTGCGTGACTGGTATGCCCAACGAGGCTACGACCTAGATAAGGAACGCGATGCCCCTCTTGCGCGCCTGCGCGCCATTAACCCTCAGTCCGTGGCGTGGCTGGCCGAGCGTGGCATCGACCTCGACGCCGACGCGAAGATAGAAATAGCACCGGCAGCGCAACACTTCCAAGGTGGCATCAAGATCCGCACTGACGCCGCTACCAGCGTTTGTGGGCTATACGCAGCAGGCGAGACAGCCGGCGGTCAGCATGGCGCCAATCGCCCGGGGGGCAACTCGCTCCTCGATAGCCAAGTGTTTGGCAGAATCGCTGGCGAATCTGCTGCGCGCCACGCATCGCGGCTGGGGACCCCGCGGCATCTTCGGACTCTGCCCATAGAGGCCATCACCCAGCTCGCCAGCCAGCAGGGCGAGGATCCGGGCAAGGTTATCCAACGCGTCAAGGATCTGATGACAGCAACATGCGCTATATACCGAACCAAGGATGGGCTCACAGGCACAATTCGCGAGCTGGAGAGCATACAGCGCGCGGGCATCGCACTGGATATCGACGCGCCACACCGGACAATAGAAGCAGTGAATGTCCTACAAGTAGCCCGCCTCGTCGCCATGGCAGCACTGCGCCGAGACGAAAGCCGCGGTCCTCACCTGCGTTTCGACCACGAGCACACGATGGAGCCCATTCCACGCGACAACGAGCTCTGGCAACGCTACCAGGTCATCCGGCAAGGGCCGAGGGGACCTATCATCTCGTCGCGCGAGCCCATCCGAAAACCCAGCCAGCCCAACCCTCAGCCTTGACCCTCGCTTCCGCGTGAGAGCATGCGCAGCGCCGCCAGCACACGCAGGACACACGCTTCCGTATAGCAGAGGATCTCGGCACGCGAGAGATACAGCCATGTCCAAGCCATCTGCTCCGTGTCTTGCAAGCCGTACGCCAGGGCCGTCTCGGAAACGACGCCAGTACCGCAGTCGAC
>CAZTMY010000169.1:0-5514 GCA_964614895.1 uncultured Anaerolineales bacterium | reverse complement strand
GGGTACAAGTCCAGATCCACCCGGTCATTAGCCAGAACGCCGGGGAAGCGCTTGGTGATCCCGCGTGCCTGAAGGATGAGCTCGCCGGTGGGCGCAGCGTGGTTCATGGGTTACTCCGTCTCGTAAACCTCGCCCTCGGCGGCAGGAGGCCGAGCGCGGCCGACAAAACCAGCCAGCACGACGATGGTGACGATATAGGGCAGCATACTGATAAAGTGCCGCGGCACCGTGGTGATGCCAGCCAGTAGGAACTCGTTCTGGAGGGCTTGGGTGTAGCCGAAGAGAAGCGACGCGCCAAAGGCGCCCACAGGGTTCCAGTTGCCAAAGATCATGGCTGCCAGCGCGACAAAGCCGCGTCCGGCGGTCATGCCCTCCTTGAATTGGCCCACGGCCTCCAGCACCAGAAAGGCGCCCGCTAACCCGGCCAGCATCCCGCCCGCCACCGTATTGATATAACGTGTGCGGTTGACGTTGATGCCTACGGTATCGGCGGCACGGGGATGCTCACCCACGGCGCGGGTACGCAGCCCCCAGCGGCTGCGATAGAGCAGGACTTGTAGGATGGCCACCAGCGCCAGCGTGGCGTAGGTGATGGCGCCGTTGGAGAACACTACCGGCCCCACGATCGGGATATCCGACAACAGCGGGATCGCCAGGTCCCCCATCTTGCCCACGCTGACCCAGTCGGGGTTAAAGTAGTAGGTCGTCAGGCCGGTGGCCAGGGTGATGATCACCGTGCCGCTGATGATCTGATCTACCTTGAAGCGGATGCTCAGCAGTGCGTGGATGTATCCCATGGCCCCGCCCACGGCCAAGGCCATCAGCACGGCCATGATCAGGCTCAACCAAAGGGGCAGGTCGGTGGTGTTGACCTTAGCGGCAAAGGCCCCAAAGGCGCCGGCTAGCATCATGCCCTCGATGCCGATGTTGATGATGCCCGAGCGTTCACATAGGATGCCGCAAAGGGCCCCCAGCGTCAGCGGGACGGCGGCGCGCAGCGCGAAATTGAGGACGCCTCGCCCTAGGAACAAGCCCAGCCAGCCTTCACCGAGCCCCGTCACGTCCACGACCACGGCGGCCACAGCGACCAGGAAAGAGGCGACCACACTACCTTGGGCGAACCAACGGAAGAACCGGCGCCAGCGGGGGCCAATGCTATCTTGCATGGGTATCCTCCTGCGGCGAGGTGTCGGTCTCGGCCTCGGTACTATCGGCCACGTCCAGAGCTAGTTGACCAACAGGCGACTCTTTCAGACGGTAGAGGCGCCGGATGATCTCTGGTGCCGCCACAAAGGCTAGCACCAGGGCTTGCACTACCTGGATGATCTGCACGTCCACGCCCGAAAGGAACTGCATCTTGGTCGAGCCCGCGTCTAATGCGCCGATCAGGAAGGCCGAGAGCACCACGCCCAGCGGATGCACCTTGCCCAGCAGGGCTACTGTGATGCCCTCAAAGCCAGCGCTGCCGGTAAACTCGGGCGCAAACTTGTAGTTGAGCCCCAGCGTCTCTATGGCGCCGGCCATGCCCGCGAGTGCCCCCGCTATGGCCATGGTGAGCACCACTAGTCTGCCTACCCGCATGCCGGCGTATCGCGCGGCGGTTTGGTTCTTGCCGACCGTTTGGACCTCAAAGCCCAGAACTGTGCGGCGTAGAATCCACCAGACGACCAAGGCGGCGGCGATGGCGATAAAGATGCCCCAGTGGACGCGATCCAGAATGTTGGGCAGGAGCAAGGGGATGCGTGCGCTCTCTAGCACATCGCGCGTCTCCGAGATGGCATGGGCGGCCGCTCCGGGATCCGACAGAGGGCCAGGGCGCTGGCCTTGGGTGCCGCCGGCATAGACAGTCCAGCTCACAAAGAGTGATGCCACATAGTTGAGCATGATGGTGGTGATGACCTCGTGCGAGCCGCGCCATACTTTGAGTGCACCCGGGATGGCGCCCCACAGCGCCCCGCCGGCGGCGCCCGCCAACAGAGCCAGCGACATATGGATACCGGGGGGTAGCCCCTCGAAGTTGACTCCTACGGCCGCCGAGCAGATGCTGCCGATGAGAAACTGGCCTGATGCACCGATATTGAAGAGGCCACCCTTGAAAGCAAAGGCGACCGAGAGGCCGGTCAGGATGAGAGGGCAGGTTTTCCGGATGGTGCGCGAGATGGAGGTCGCGTTGCCCAACGAGCCGCGCAGCAGGCCCCAGTAGGCCAGCAGTGGGTTGTCCCCCGAGAGCGCCATGATGATTGCGCCGACTAGGAGCGCGGTGACAATGGCCAGAGCCGGAATGCGGATGGATTGGCCAAAGGAGGAACGTTCGCGAGTCGAGTGGATGTTAGAAGCCTGGATAGTCATGGGCGCTCCTCGATTGGCATCATGGTAGCAGAAGCTACCGCCTAGCCAGATTCTAGGTCGCTCGTGGCATAACGGCAAGGGGAGGCGTGCGCCTCCCCTTGTGGATGCGTATCACCGCTGGATCAGCCTAGTCGCCATAACCGGTGGAGATGGTGCCTTCCTCCAGGCCTTTGGCCGTCTCTTCCAGCAGATCTTTGATATCCTGGGGAATGTCGTCCTCAAAGTCATGGAAGGGGGCCAGGCCGGCGCCACCAAAGTAGTTGCCTGTGGGCATCTTGTCTTCTTTGGCCAGTTTGATGAGCTCGACGACGCCAGGCGTGATCAGCTTCATGGCGCTGGATACCAGGCAAGGATGCGCACCGGGTACCGTGAACCACTGGTCGCTATCGACGCCGATGCAGTAGAAGCCCTCATGGGTGGCAGTCTCCTCCAGAGCTCCATTTCCGGTCATACCGCCGGCGGCAAAGACGACATCCGCGCCCTTGTCGATAGCTTGGGCTGCTGTGGCCGCGCCCCACTCGGGATCAGTGAAGGCCTGGCTGATCTCGCCGGGGTGGTAGGTGGAGATCACCTCGATATTGGGATTGGTGGCCTTGGCCCCAGCCTCGTACCCTTCCTTGAAGGCTACTACTGGCGGGACTAGGTCGGTGCCAAAGACACCGGCGATGGTGCCGGTCTTGGTCAACTTGGCTGCCAGAATGCCAGCCAGGTACCCGCTGTGATCCTCGTGAAAGATCAAGCCAACCACGTTGTCCATGGGCTCAGCCTGGAATTGGTCGATGCCGATGAACTTGATCTTGGGATACTCGGCGGCCATCTTGGTAGTGGCCTCACCCAGAGCAAAGCCGACCGTCACGATGACGTCATAGCCCTCTTCGGCGAACTGGCGGATGTTGTCCTCATAGTCCTTGGCGTCGGTGGTCTCAATGTACTTGGCCTCGGCGCCCAGCTCTTCGGCGGCCTGCTGCACGCCCTCCCAGGCGGACTGGTTGAAGCTACGGTCATTAATGCGACCCACGTCGGTGACCAACCCGATTTGGAACTTCCCGCCGCCGATCGTGTCGCAGCCGGCGAGGCCCAGCGACGCGAGCAACGCGACGGCCACGATGCCGAGCAGTGTCTTGCGCATGATTCCTCCCTGATCCATGTGACGCATAGCGATACCGAGCAGCTAGAGGCTGCCTGGACATCACCGGGTCCAGGATTACCTCACCTGGACCCAGTATACCGATTTCTGGGGCGTTGTCCAGCGCGGTTGGGGGAGTTGGCGCCAGGCTGGGGCCTAGGCCTTGGTCGCCTTGAGGCCATGGCCGGTGAGGATGGTGTAACGGCGGCGTCAAGCGAGTCGGGCGGCCCATAGGATCAGCGGGATAGTCGTGGCTAGGCAGGCCGCGCTGATGAGGTACACTGGGGA
Organism: uncultured Anaerolineales bacterium; assembly: GCA_964614895.1. Classification (GTDB taxonomy): domain Bacteria; phylum Chloroflexota; class Anaerolineae; order UBA1429; family UBA1429; genus DAIRUQ01. The sequence goes on along the minus strand of CAZTMY010000169.1, from coordinate 1,751 downwards.
CAGCCCGATGAGCGCCATCACGGGATAGACCACCACTGGCGCAACGCCCGAGCCCAGGTCTCCCAGGGTTTGGTAGAGGCCGACGATGGGGCCGCGCTGAGCTGGATCGGTGATATCGCCCATCCAGGCGGTGAGCATCGGCGGGACGATGCCATAGGCCATAGCCGTGAGGAAGACACCCACGGCGATGGCCACCGGGTGGCCGCTCAACCCGCAGGTGGCCAAGCCCAGCACGCCGCTGGCCTCGCCTAGGATCAGCACGCGTGAGCGGTCGCGGAGCAGGTCGCTGAGGTGGCCGACCAAGGGACCTACTAGCGCGGTGATGACGTTGCGGGCAAAGAGCAGCACGCCCGTCAGGCTGGCCACGCCGATGAGCAGCCCGCCGAGGCGTGCCTTGTCGCCCAAGGCTAGCAGCAGGTATTGCCCAAAGGTGGCATAGAACACGCCGGCGAAAAAGAAGCGGTGCGCCCCGTTGAGGAGTAAGATCACGCCTAGCGAGCGCCTGCTGCTTCGGAGAGCGACCCAGGCGCGGCGGGTCAGGGAGGCGATCCTTCGCCGGGTGAGCGGCGTCGTATTGCCGGCTTGGCGATCTGGTGGCGGCACCGCGGGAACGAGGATTATCGCCAGGAGCCATCCTACGCCCGTGCAGGCTCCCAGTGCCAGCATGGCGGCAGCATAACCCTGTGTGTCGGTGAGATAGCCGCCCAGGATGGGGCCCAGGGCGCCGCCCAGGAAGGAGAAGGACGCGTACAGTCCTAACTGACGCCCCCGTCGCGCCGGGTGGCTGATGTTGAGCAGCAACGTGTAGGCCGAGACCGCGATGAGGGTCCAGGCCACGCCCCACAGCGCACGCAGCGCCATCAGCGGCCAAAACCCGCGCGCCAGGCCATACCCCGCCGTGGAGATGACGCCCAGTCCAATGCCAACTATATAGGGCACCTTGGGGCCGATGTGGTCCGTGAGCCAGCCGCTGGCGACGTTGAGCGGGATGCGCACCAGCCGGTTCACCGAGAGCAGCCAGCCTACTCCCGCCAGCGTGATGCCAGCCTGCATATACTGCGACGGCAGCACGGCATAGAGGGTGCTATCACCAAACAGGGCCAGCGCCGTACAGGCGGCCAGAGTCCAGGCGACGCGCGTATCGCGAGACATGCGGCTCCTTGTGTGTGGCAGGGCGGCTAAGAGACGCCAGTGTCGCGAGAAGATGGTACCCTGTCAAGGGTGGACGCGCGGGGGGCCTGTGGACGTCATGCTACCATCCAGGCTGGCGCGCCGGTCCGGAAACGGCTTTTGTGCGAACTGCAGTCCTGGACCTATAATGACCAGGGATGGGAAAGATGCAGCTACGGCTCGTACGCCAGCCGACCTCTCGAAACGTTACGTCGTTTCGAGAGGTTGATTTGTGCGCTGCATCCGAGCCCTGTTCTGCTCTGCATCGCTGGCGACGTTTCGCTCTAGTTTGGGACTGGCCCGGTACGTGTTCATGAGAAATCGGCCACTGGAAACCGCTGTCGCTCACCGTAGGACGTGGTTGATCCTGCTTCTGCTGCTTCTTCTCGGGATGGTCGCCTGCTCTTGGGGGCTGATGCGCTATCAAGCCTACGATGATGAGGGCGGCTATCTCTATGCTGCCTGGAGGATCGGCGAGGGTGAGCTGCCCTATCGCGATTTCTTGACCCCTCAGCTACCCGGGTTTCTGTATCCCGGGGCGCTCCTGCTCAGACTCACCAATAACTCGGTGCTCGCTGCCC
>CAZTMY010000168.1:0-5561 GCA_964614895.1 uncultured Anaerolineales bacterium | reverse complement strand
ACCAAGCTGTGGGAATGTGGCCGTCTGGATCTAACGGTGGAGGCTCACGTGCTCAAGCCAGAGTTCGCCCCGCTGTTCACCGACAAAGAGAAGAGCACTGCGAGGCGACGACTAGAGGAGTATGGATGCAAAGCCTGGACGGACGAGACGGCCGATGCGTCGGGCGATCACGGCTAGAGATGGCAACGCTGAGAGTCACCGCTGGCCCGGAGGGCGAACACTGGCGCGGCGGAACGCCGCACAGGCTCGCCCCTACCGACGGAGGCCCGGCACAGTGACTAGAGACGATAGGGGTGTACCTCGCCCCGCAGACGGGGCAAGTGCTCACCCTCTGGATGGCCGCCCACCGCCTTGACAGCGCCTCCCGCAGATACTAGAGTGCGAATGAATCTAGCGCCTGGATGAGGAGCCCAGTTCCATGGTCACAAGCGCGATCAGCTTGAAACAGGTGCTGAGTCTGGTGGGGCCCCTGGATGACGCGCCGGGAGACGACACGCCGCGAGAGCGCTTTCGTCGCCATCTCAGCGAGAGCGTCACGGATGTGGGCACCGTCCGCGACTATGTCGAGGAGTGCCTACGCACCCCAGGCACCAACTTTGACCGCGCCCTGCAAGACCTGGTGAACCACCTGGGCACGTTCCTGGGGTTCGATGTGCGCTACGGCCGGTATCAAGGCGTGAGGGGCCAGGTGGGTCACGACGGACTGTGGCGATCCCCTTCTGGCTTGCATTTGGTGATCGAGGTCAAGACCACTGATGCCTACGCCATCAAGACCGCGACCCTGGTGGGCTATATCAGCGCCCTCATCTCGGCCCAGGAGATCCCCACCAAACAAGACGCCCTGGGCCTCTATGTGGTGGGTAGGACTGACGCCGACTTGCGACAGCTTGAGAACGCCATAGTCGCCGAGGGGCGGAACGAGGAGCTTCGGATCATCACCGTGGCCTCGCTGCTCGACCTGGCGGACGTGATGCAGCAGTACGACGTGAGCCATCAAGATGTGCTCACCATCATCAAGCCGTCGGGCCCGCGCGTGGACTTGATCGTGGGGCTGCTATCGAGACTGGTGGGCCAGAGCTCCCAAGAAGAGGTCACAACCACGTATGATGAGGAAACCGAGCCAGTAGCTATGGCTATTGGCGAGGGCGTGTCAGAGGGCGCGGGCCCAGCAGCCTACTGGATATCGCCGGTGAAAGACACTGACACCGAGCCAGCCTTGGAGTGCGTTCAGACGTTGGTAGGCAAGCATCGGATCTATGCCTACGGTGATCGCACGCCAGGTCGCAAGAGCCTCAAGCCCGGTGATTGGATCTGCTTCTACGCCTCTGGGATCGGCGTCGTGGCTCACGCTGAGGTAGCCTCACATCCAGAACACAAGCCGAGCAAACTGGCCCATGACCCTGAGCGCTATCCGTGGACCTTTCGCCTGCGCAACGTGTCGCTCTACCTGGATCAACCGATCGTGATCGATGCGGCCTTGCGAGCGAAGCTAGAGGCATTCAAAGGCCGCGATCCCAAGGCGAGCTGGTCGTGGCTGGTGCAAGGGACGCGGAGGTTGAGCCGGGAGGACTTTATGATAGTGACGGGACAGGCGAGCTAGGGTTAGCAGCAGCGCCTTGCAGACGAAGGACAGCGGGCGGATACGGGTGCGTCAGAACGCCTGGCGGAACGCGCATGGCCTCGCTCCCACGAGAGACAATCTGCCCCCCTACCAGCCCGTAATCCGTTTCCTCTGCTCCAGATAGTAGAGATAGTGGTTGTATGGCACATCGTCGGGGACGCCGTGATCCACCAGTGGGATGAACCCGCCCAAGGGGACGACGGGTGCCAGCCGGGCGATCTCGGCGTCGATGGCTGCCTTGCCCTGCGCGAGGGCGCGCTTGTCCACGTTGCCCCACATGACGATCTCCTGGCCGTACTGCTGCCGGAGCTTGGCAGCGTCCATCCCCGAGGCCACCTCCAGCGGGTAGAATCCGCGTACCCCGCCCTCGATCCACAGCGGTATCAGGGCCTCGATGTTGCCGTCACAATCCACCCACGAGAGCTCGACGCCATGTTCTCGCAAAAAGCGCGTGACCTTCTGATAGTTGGGCAGCATGAAATCGCGGAACATGGCCGGCGAGATCAGCGGCCCAGCGTTGTAGCACATGTCCTCCCAGAACATGGCGAAATCGATGCGCACCTCGCGCACCGCCCGCTCCAAAACCCGCACGAAAAAGTCGGCCAGATAGTCCATCATCTCGTGGACCAGATCGGGGTCGTCGTACAGGAGCAGGCTCAGATTCTCGCAGCCGACCCAGTCGCGCACGTACCCGTAAAAGCTGCCGCCGTCGATGCTCAGCGGCCGGTCATCCTGTTGCCATTCCTGTTTCATGGCCTCCCAAGCCGCGTCGTCGGGGTAGCGGCCGACGGCGTCGGGATCGAGATGCTCGTCGCGCATCTCCTCCCAGTCGGCGCGTCCCTTGATGGGAAAGTCCAGCCACTGGGTGGAGTGCAGCTTGGAGCCCTCGTTGGGGAACTGCTTGACGATACTTCCGTTGCCCGCGCGATAGACCACATAGTTCTCGGTCTCTTCCAAGATCTCGTAGGGATAGGGCGGCCAGACGCCGACGTTCACCGGGACCCGCGGGATTCCCCAGAAGGCCGAGTACATGCCCTCAAAGCCGAAATGCTCCAGGCACCACGCTCGCATCTCGGCGGATTCGGTGGCGATGCCCTCGGGGAGCACCAGCCCCTCGTGTTGCCATCGGTCCCACGGCCCGAGCCAGTCGGCCCATAGCGGCAGGCGATCCACCGACTGAAAGCGCATCGTCCGCCAGAAACGCTCGCGAATGTCCATCATCGCTTGGCTCTTTCGGTTGGGTTGATCGACGCCAGGCCTAGACCCGCTTTTCCATCAGGTACTGGCCCACGTCGCGGCCGCGGAGCTTGATCTTGGCGTGGGATTTGAGCTGAAAGCCGGTCTTCTCGTAAAAGCCGATAGCTTGCTGGTTTTCCATATTGACGTGCAGGTAGAGGGCGCTCTGGCCCTCGGCGGCCACCTCGATGAGGCGGGTGCCGATGCCGCGCCGTTGGTGGGCCGGGCTGATGCTGATGGTGTGGATATAGTAGCCGGCGGGGTCCATCTCACCGACGATGAGCTTGGCCATGCGCACGAACATGGGCAGCCGCTTGAGGAACCGCCAGGCTCCCATGGCCTGCATGAACGCCCGGCCTGAGGCGTTGTCGACCTGTTGCTTGCGGCTGACGGGAAAGCCCACGATGACGCCCACGATCTCCTCATCCAAGAGGGCGCAACGGGTGTGCGCCGGACAAAAGTAGCTATCCGGGATGCCGACCAGCCGCTCGATGACGGCGACGCCTTCCAGGCCAGCGCCATAGACCAGGGCGTTGAGGCTGGGGTCGGAGCCGTAGATGAGCTCGGCGACCGCGTGTTTGTCGTGCTTGGCGGGGTCATATGGCTCGATGTGTACAATCATGTCGCACTCCACTTGTGCACTGGACTGACTCGCTTCGGGCGTGACGACCCAGTGTGGGGCTGAGGCGACGGACGAAGTGCTCGGCGAGAACTAAGCGGCGCGATCAGTCAGCTCGCGGGCCAATGCATCCCGGCGATACGTCCAAACCAAGCGTCTCCCCCAGCGCCAGTATCCGCTGCGCGAGCCTATCTGTCGCCTGCAGCGACTCGGCATCCTCACGGATCTCGCCAGCTCGGAACGCGATACCCGACACGCCGCGGTCCGCGACGATCATCTCGTGCTTGAGAAAGAAAGCATCAATGGCGGCGATGGCGCCCTCAGCGCCATATCGCCTGCCCACAACGACCGTCCCGCCGATCTTGTTGCAGAGCTCCCCTCGCAGCGGCCAGGTCCGATCAATGAAGGTCTTGAGCTGAGCACTTACATTGTTGAAATAGACAGGCGTCCCCAGGACGAGCGCATCGGCGCCGAGAAGCTTGGGTACGATGATGCGCGTCATGTCATCATCGACGCAGCACGAGCGCGTCTTGACGCAAGCCCAGCAAGCCGTGCAAGGCCTGACGTCATAGTCCGTCAGCTTGATCAGCTCGCCGCCGGTGCAGTCGAGGACGCGGTTCAGCAAATAGTCCGTGTTGCTTGTCTTCCTGGGGCTGCCGGAGATGCACAGTACGTTCATAGACCATCCTCACTTGATCGCAACGCGAGGGCCGAGGTAACGCGCGCGCCCTCTGCCGCTACATCTTGTACGGATAGTCCCGCTTATAGTCCACCTGGTAACCCCACTGCGCGATGTGCTCCTCGGGCGTGAGAAACGGATCGTTGGTACGATCGAGCCACTTCTGGAGTTCGGCATCCAGCTCGGCCACCAAAGCGTCGTGCGCGGGCAGCTCGGCCAGGTTGTGCATCTGGTACGGGTCGTTCTCGTTGTCGAACAGCAGCCACGGCCCGCGTGGCGATCGTATGTAGGCATAGCGCGACGTGTAGATACCGCGATAGGCCGGCATGTGTGCCAGGTAGTTGATGTTGAACGGTGCCACTGACATGACCAGACTGGACGTGGGCACCTCACCGGGACCGCCAGTGATGAGGTGCGTCAGGTCCTGGCCCTGGACCCCCTCGGGGATGGGCGCGCCCGCCATGCTCAGCAGGGTGGGCATCAGGTCCACCTCGTTGAGGGGCGCTTTCACGCGGCAGGCGCGACGCTGCCGCCGCGGATAGCGCACCACCAGCGGCACCAGCGCCGACTCGGCATAGGGGTATTGCTTGAGCATGGTCGCCAGGCCGTGAGCGCCCATCATGGTGCCATGGTCCGACGTGAACACCAGGATGGTGTTCTCCGCCTGGCCGGTACGGTCCAAAGTCTCCACCAGCCGGCCCAGGTCCTCGTCCAAGGCGGTGCAGTGGGCGTAATAGCCCGCCAGCGCGCGCTCGTCGACCTCCCAGCGGTTGGGTGTGCGCCGCAGCGGTTTGCCGTCGTACATGTCCAAGTACTTTTGCGGCACCTCGCGCCACGGAAAGTGCGGTGGTCCCCACGAGAGGAACAGCACATACGGGCGCTCCTCGCCGTGGGACTCGATATAGCGGATAGCGTCGTCGGTCTGGGCGTGGGCGTCGTATCCCTCCCAGTAGCGCGGCGTGGGATCATCGCCCCGGTAGTAGATCGAGTGCATATAGTCGTGGGTGCAGTCGGCCACGGCCCAATAGTCGAACCCGTGCCGACGTCGCCCCGGTGGGGTGAAGGCCAGACGCTCCGGGCCATCCAGGTGCCACTTGCCGATGTAAGCCGTGTCATAGCCCTCAGCTTTGAGCACATCAGCGATGGATATCTCTTCCTCGGGGAGCCGCACATCGTTGAGGAATAGCCCGTGGCTCAACGGGAAACGCCCCGTGAGCAGGTTGGCGCGGTAGGGCGTGCACACCGGGCAGGCCGAGACGGCGTTGGTAAAGACCACGCTCTCCTCGGCCAGGGCGTCCAGGTTGGGCGTCTGCACGTCGGGGTTGCCGCCATAGCCGGTAGCAAAGGCGCCCCACTGGTCGCCAAAGACGTACACGATGTTCGGTCGGTCGGATCGGGTCTGTGAT
>CAZTMY010000167.1:0-5615 GCA_964614895.1 uncultured Anaerolineales bacterium | reverse complement strand
GTCCCGCAACAGCGGCGGTGATCCTGGCTTGGATCCTCCCCGGGAGGGGAATCCTGACGCTGCTCCGGACAGGCGCGGATGATGACCTGTGGGAGAGACTGGGGCTTGCGGCTGCGCTGAGCGCATCTTTATGGGCCTTGGCGTTTCTGTGGGCGCGCGTGTTCGGTTTGAGGCTAGGCCCTCTAGCAGGTGGCGTATTGGCATTGGCTTTTACCCTTATCGGGATAGTGTGGCGCGCTCGCGGGAGCGCTGGAGTTGTCATCTCTGTCCACCGTGGTGGCAGCCTATGGCCTGACTTGGTGATGGCAGGCATCGTGATTGCAACGGTGGCAACCAGGCTGTTGCATGTGCGGGGCCTCGTGCTGCCGGCGTGGGTGGATTCGCCCCATCACGTGCTGATGACCCAGCTCTTGCTGGAACGGGGCATGGTGCCCCGTTCTGCCATGCCGTACATGCCGGTCGAGGAGCTGCACTATCACTTTGGGTTCCACGCGACCGCGGCACCGCTGGTCTGGTTCTCGGGCTTGGGCGCGGCGGATGCGGTTTTGCTAGCTGGGCAGTGTTGGCAGATGCTGGCACCTTTGGGGGTATACGCGTTGTCGCGGCGGTTGTGGCGAAATCGCTGGGCGGCAGTGAGCGCTTCTGGGTTGGTCAGCGCGTGGCTCTACATGCCAGCGTACTATACCACGTGGGGACGCTATCCACACTTGGCTGGGCTGACGCTGCTCTGCTTCGCCGCCGGACGCGTGCCCGACCTGTTGCGCGGGAAGGATAACTCCCGTAAGGATATAGCTCTGACGGTACTGCTATCTGCGGGTCTGGGGCTGGCGCACTTTCGCATCTTGGTCTTGTATGTACTGTGGTGGCTTGTGACGTTGGCGAGCGTAGCGTGGGAGCGACGTAGACAACCCGGGTGGCTGCGGTCGCTTGGATCACGATCGGGGCTCGTGGCCCTGGCAGTGATCCTGTTGACGCTGCCGTGGGTGGTCTTTGTGGCGAGCAGGGTATTGCCCTCGGTAACAGAGATCTATGGTGGGTGGGTCGCGCAGGATGGCGACAATGCGTTCCCGTGGCGGTACTTTGAGGGGACGACCACCCGGCTTCTGGTGGGAATCGCGGCCTTGGGCATGGCTTGGGGTGTCGCTCGGCGAACAGGCGACACGGTGCCGATGATTGCGTGGGTCACTTTGGCGGCGCTGGTGTCGCTGCCACAGCTTGTGGGGCTGGCGCCGTCCTGGCTGATGAGCAGCAGCGCATTGGCTATCTCCTTCTGGCTTCCGGTCAGCGTGCTGGCGGGTCTGTTGGTGGGTGATCTGGTGGCGTTGATCAGAGACGCCGTGTCGAAACAACGAGGCGCGGCGATTTGGCAGCGAGGCGGGAGGCCCGTCCTGGCGGCTGCACTCACGCTTCTGGTTGGCTGGGGCGCGTGGGGCATGGTGGACGTCGTGAACCCAACGACTGTCTTGGCCGATGAGCGCGATATGGCTGCCATGGCCTGGATTCGCGCAGAGACGCCTGACTCGGCCAAGTTTCTCGTCAATGCGCGGAATTGGATCCCTGGCATCTATGTGGGGACCGATGCCGGTTGGTGGATTCCATATGTCACCGGTAGGCAGGCGACCCAGCCTCCCATCCTCTACTACCAGGGCTCATCGTCGTACCGCGACGCGGTGGCCAACGTGGCTGAGCAGATGGCGCAATGGGAACACGCAAACGATGCCTTTGAGGCCTGGATTCGTGAGCTCGGCGTGACGTACATCTATGTGGGCAGCCGTGGTGGACCGCTGACCCCGCGGCTGCTGGATGCCTGCTCGGCCCTGGAGACGGCCTACTCCGCGGGGCCTGTGCGTATCTATCGGGTGCTGCCTGCGTCCTAGGAGAGAACGTCCGCGACAAACACCGGATTCGACCAGGCGGTACGTCCTGCTGCGTCCGTGCACTCGACGCGCAGGTAGACCTGCTCGCGCAATAGCGGCATTTGGGCCGTGCTAATGGTGCCATGGGCCGTTGGCAAGAACACCTTGCCCAAGGGACCGGCAGCGTAGAACACGATGCGAGCGCAGGGGCTACAGTGCACCTGCAAACTGGGACTCTCGTCGTGGTCAACGAGTCGCAGATCTTGAATGACAGGTCCCTGGCTGGCATAGAAAGCCCCGTCTGCCAGGGCGCGCAGGACGGCTGCCTCCGAAAGCTCTGGCGCTCGTACCATCACAAAGCCCTGTCCGGCCTCGTCCGCGATCCAGTGGGTATCGTCGACCGCCAAGCCCCATACGCGGGCACCGGTTTCCAGTAGCTCGTCCCAGGTCTGGCGGGCGTAGCCCAGGCCTCGCTCTTGCTCGCATACGGTGTTAAAGACCTCGATGCCCTGGACTCCCTCCAGCGCGGCGATCTCCGATGAGGTTTGCCCTGTCCAATACGGATGAGCGATGACGGCGACGCCTCCAGCGTCTCTGACGCCGCTGACGGCATCTTGCGCTTCCAGGTGATCCAACGGCTCTGGGAGCCACTGCGCACCCAATGCGACCAGGTGGTAGCCGGGGCCATCGAGCTCGGCGCCGGCGATGGTTAGCAATCCATCTTGGTTGGCCGCGGGAGCGCCGAGCGTCAACCGCCGATGATCGGTGAGGGCGACGACGTCATAGCCGTGCGCGTGGTACCAGGAGAGCGCGTCCTCGGGCGACAGACGCCCATCGGAGCGCGACGTGTGTACGTGCAGGGCGGCCTTGTACCAGTATCCGGCTGCTGAGAATGGGGATTGCCAAGTCATCTGATCGCTCCTTTGGTTGTATTGGATCGCCACGAACAGTCTAGGCTCTGAAGAGCGGATGCCTATCAGCGAGAGCACCGCCTCATGAGACCAGGATAATGCCAGCTACTGTTAGGCCCGTTCCCAGCGCTACGCGCCAATCGCCGCGCTCCTTCAGGAAAAACAAGCTCATGGGGAGTGCGAACAGGGGCGAGGTCGACGTGATCACGGCCGCGCGCGCCGAGCCTATCAAGGCGACGCTCGCTACGAAAAAGAGTGAGCCCAGACCCCAGCCGATCACTCCTCCAACGATGATTGCTAGCCACTCTGCTGCTGTGAGCTGCTTGAGCTGTCGCCAGGATCCTCTTGCTGCCACTGCTACCCATAGCGCTAACGCAAGCACGGACAGCCGCACGGCCGCCGCAGCAAGAGTGTCCAGCCCGCGAAGCCCCGGCTGGAGCATGATGGCGGCAGCGGCCCAGAGCACGGAGGCGACCAAAGCAAAGGCGATGCCAGATGCTTTGGTCGCTGGTGAAGCCTCGGCGGATACGGCGCCGCGCTCTTGCGAGATGGCTACGACGCCCGCAATCGTGAGGACCACACCGACCGCGAGTAGCCATGTGATGGGTTGGTCATATAGCAGCACAGCCAGGATCAGCGTGAGAGCGGGGTAGGTAGCAGCAATCGGAAACGCGCGTGATACCCCGATCCGAACGATGCTCAAGATGTAGGCCGAGTCTCCCAAAAAGCCACCGATCAGCATGCTGCCCAGCAGTAGCGCCCAGCGGTCGGCCGTCAGGGTAGCGTACCCGTTCAGACGCCCCGTGATCGCGGCGGTCAACACCAACAGGAGCGCTCCCGCCGTGGTGCGCGGGGCGTTCAGGGTGAATGGATCGAGCTTGCGCGAAAGATCACGCATGGTGACAGAGCCGACCGCCCAGCTTGCCGCGCACAGGAGGCTGTAGAGCGTACCGAGCATGGTATGTCCTTGCGGTGTGATGGGACCACGTAGGGACCTATGATACGCGCCGTCCGTGGGACGGCAAGTGTCCCATGAGGCCGCGCCTTGCCAACCGTTCGTTACCGTGGCAGAATCGGATTCGGGTGCGGGCTAGTGTGAGGAGGCTCTAGTGCAATACCAACGACTGGGCCGATCGGGCCTCGTGGTTTCTCGCGTGTGCATGGGCACGATGACGTTTGGGCGAGAGGCGGATGAGCAGATGTCCTATCGTCTGTTGGACGCCTATGTGGAGGCTGGTGGCAACTTTCTGGATACGGCGGACGCCTATTCGACCGGCGTCTCGGAACAGATCGTAGGGCGCTGGCTCAAAGACCGGGGCCTTCGGGATCAGGTGGTCCTGGCCACCAAGGTGTACGGCGTCATGGGGCCCGGCCCCAACGATGGCGGGCTGTCGCGCATCCACATCCAGCAGGCCATCGAGGCAAGCCTGCGTCGGCTGCAGACCGATGTGATCGACCTGTACCAGATTCATCGGTGGGACTATAACAGCGAGCCAGAGGAGACGCTCGAAGCGCTAAATGATCTGGTGCGGCAGGGCAAGGTGCGCTACATCGGCTGCTCCAACCTGAAGGGCTGGCATCTGCAGCGGTTCTTGGGGATCTCAGAGTTACGCGGGTGGTCGCGCTTTGTCAGCATCCAGCCCATATATAACGCTCTCAACCGTAGCATTGAGGCCGAGGTGCTCGAAGTCTGTGAGGCGGAGGGCCTGGGCGTGATCTCTTACAATCCGCTGGCGGGCGGCATGCTCACGGGCAAGTACCTCGGGGGCGGCGATCTGCCCAAGGGCGCTCGACTCGAGGCCTTCCAGCAATACCACGATCGCTACTATACCCAAGAGGCGCTTGGCCTGGTGGAGCGGTTTGTGGCGGCAGCTCGCGAGCGAGGCGTGACACCAGCGCAACTGGCGTTGGCTTGGGTCTTGGCCGAGCCGCGCGTCACTGCGCCAATCCTAGGTGCGCGTAATCTAGAGCAGTTGCAGGACACACTAGGTGGACTGGAGATCCAGCTTTCGCCCCAAGAGCGGGCCGAGATCCCGGCCATCGCGCCAGGGCGCTGGATAGGCCAGGATCCGGTCTACGATCGCAAGGGCTAGGACTGGGTCAAGCGTAGCCCTTCTGATATCACGTGCGCGTCCATTACCTGGGCGCCAGCGCGGGATAGAGCTTCTCGCACCCGCGACACGTGTGTGGGCTCTGCGGCGGTGATCATGCAACCTCCGCCGCCGGCCCCACAGATCTTGCTGGCATCAGCGCCAGCATCCTGGGCTGCGGCGATGTAGCGCTCAATCTCGGGAGTTGACACCCCTTCTGCTAAACCGCGCCTCAGTTGCCACTCCTCGTCCAGGAGTTTGACAAACGTTCGGTGATCCAGCGTTGCGAGGGCCTCGCGCATGGCAAACGCGATAGCCTTGATTTGGCGCATGCGAGCGACGGTGTCGCCCGTGCGTTCTATGTAGCGCTTGAGCATGGCCCAGTTGGTGATGGCCGAGTCATGTGGAGTGCTTGTGTATGTCACCACCAAGCGCTGGTTAAGCCACGAGACCACATCGCCCGCTTCTGAGAGCTTTTCCACGCGCCAGCCATCTACGTCGAACCACATGGCCGACACGCCGCCCCAGATTGGTGGGAAGTAATCCTGCTTGCCCGTTGGGATGCCGATCACCTGAGCTTCGAGATTAGCTCCGAGGTCGAGAATCTCGGGCGAGGTGAGCCTTTCGCTTTCCTCGCGCATGCTGTTGAGCGCGTGTAACAATGCCATGAGCAGTGCCGATGATGCGCCCAATCCCGACCCTTTGGGAGCCCGGCTCTCCATAGTGATCGTGATGCCCCTGGTTGGTCGCATGTAGGC
>CAZTMY010000166.1:0-5641 GCA_964614895.1 uncultured Anaerolineales bacterium | reverse complement strand
TCTCCGGATCCTGATGACCAACCACTCAGCCAGCTATGCTGCGGCGCCGTGCTAATACCACACTTCTTGACGTAGAACCTCCTCCTACAACACCTTGACGGATGACGCACCGTGTGCTATGCTCGTGCTATAGTTTTGGAGCAGCGCAATGAGCATGGTCAGAGGAAACACGTTCGGGCTCACCCTACCCAAGCTCCTCGCCACCGAGGAGCTTGGGTAGGGTTGAGCCATAAGATAGCATGCCGCATCTCACTGCTTGTGCCTCTCCCTACCGGGTGAGGCCTTTTCTATGTCCTCACATCACCGAGGAACTGGCGAGGCACGGCTAGATCTCGTCAGCAAGCTGAGAGATCGAACAAGCCTCTAAGTCGTTCGAGTGAAGGAGCGCCATGAAGGTCACCAAGCGAGCGCCCAGTTACAATCCCCTCAAGATCGAAAGCAAATGGCAGAAGCGTTGGGAGGCCTCGGGCCTCTATGCCACGCATGTGGATCCGAACCGGCCAAAGCACTATGCCTTGACCATGTTGCCTTACACATCCGGCGATCTCCACATCGGCCACTGGTATGCCATGGTCCCCTCGGACACACGAGCGCGGTTCATGCGTATGAAGGGGTACAACGTCTTCTTCCCGATAGGCTTTGATGCCTTTGGGTTACCGGCCGAGAACGCGGCCATCAAGCAAGGCATCCACCCCAAAGAGTGGACCATGAAGAACATCGAGAACATGCGGCGGCAGCTCCGCTCCATGGGCGCGATGTGGGCCTGGGATCGGGAGGCCATCACCTGCCTTCCCGGCTATTACAAGTGGACAGAGTGGTTCTTCCTCAAGTTCCTGGAAATGGGCCTAGCGTATCGGAAGCGTGCGCCTGTAGATTTCTGCCCGACCTGTAACACAACGTTGGCTCGTGAGCAGGTGTGGGGCGAGGATCGCCACTGCGAGCGTTGCGGCACGCCTGTGATCAAGAAGGATTTGGCTCAGTGGTTCTTCCGCATCACTGACTATGCAGAGGAGCTGCTCGAAGGGCTCGATAAGATCGACTGGCCTGAGCGCGTCAAGACTATGCAGCGCAACTGGATAGGGCGCAGCGAGGGCGCCACGGTCACGTTCCACTCGGAGCAAGGGGATCCCATCGAGATCTTCACAACGCGGCCAGATACCCTTTGGGGAGCCACGTTCATGGTCCTAGCGCCGGAGCATCCGCTGGTCGACAAGCTCACGACGGAGGACCACCAGAAGGAGGTTGAGGCCTACCGCTTTGCGGCTTCCCGCCAGAGCGAGATCGAGCGCCTGGCCACAGACAGAGAAAAAAGCGGGGTGTTCATCGGGGCCTATGCAGTGAACCCAGTGAACTACGAGCGGATCCCCATCTGGATCGCCGACTATGTGATGATGACCTACGGCACCGGCGCCATCATGGCCGTGCCGGCTCACGATGAGCGGGACTTTGCCTTTGCGCTCAAGTTCGGCCTACCTATCGTGCCCGTCATCGATCGAACCGATGATGTCGCCAAGAGCCTCGTGCGCCCCCATGCCGCGCGTGACATTGATGCTCTGGCAGCACAGCTCGCTTCTGATGGGATCTCGTGTGAGCGGGGTATGGTGGACACCCCGGGCGATGGTCTTTATGTGACGCTAAAAGGCGAGGACCAAATCGCCCGCTATGTCAGCTTGGTGCAAGAGGCTATCGCGCCGGAGGCCTGGGTTGAGATCGTGGGTATGCGCTGGACCTTTATTTTTGATGATGGCAAGCGCGCTCTTGACTCGGTCGAGTCAGATCGAGAGATCCTGGCACGTTGCCAAGCTCTGGACTCTTCTGCTCGTTCCTTCCGTACTGTAATGGAGATGCTGTCCAGTGTGCCATTCTTCCAGGATGTGCTCTATCACGCCGAGTATGGGACCATGACCAACTCTGGCCCGTTCACAGGAACGCCGGGGGACCGCGCCAGGAACGATGTCATCGCCTGGCTGGACGAGCGGGGCATTGGCCACAGCAAAGTCAACTACCGCCTGCGCGATTGGCTGATCAGCCGACAACGCTACTGGGGTGCTCCCATCCCCATCGTCTACTGTGAGAAATGCGGCACGGTACCGGTGCCCATCGAGGACCTGCCCGTCCTCCTACCCGACGATGCTGCGTTCATGCCCACGGGCGAATCCCCACTCAAGTATCATGAGGGCTTTCTGAACACCACCTGCCCACGATGCGGCGGACCGGCCCAGCGCGAAACCGATACCATGGATACATTCCTATGCTCCTCATGGTATCACTATGCCTATGTCAGTCCCTACTATGATGGGGATGTGCCGTTCGACCCGGAAAAGGGCGCTTACTGGCTGCCCGTAGACCAGTACACGGGCGGCATCGAACACGCCACCATGCACCTCATGTACACGCGCTTTTTCACCAAGGTGATGCGGGATATGGGGCTGGTGGACTTTGACGAGCCGATGCTGCGCCTTTTTACCCAAGGCATAATCCTGGGCGAGGACAACGAGAAAATGTCCAAGTCACGGGGTAACGTTGTTAACCCGGACGATTATGTAGGAACGTTGGGCGCCGACTCTGTGCGAGCATTCCTGATGTTCCTGGGCCCCTGGGAGTTGGGTGGTAGCTGGAGTTCTACCGGCATCGAGGGCGTCAGCCGCTTTCTCAAGCGCGTGTGGCGTGTGTGTCTGCAACAGCGCGAAACGCCTGATACCCCTCCTGACGAGTTGGCCGTCGTCTCACTCCGTCGCGAGACTCACCAGACGATCATCAGCGTGACGAAAGATATTGAAGCGTTCAAGTTCAACACGGCCCTGGCATCCTTGATGGCGTTCAACAACTGCCTTGTGAAGGCCGCCAGAACGGATGTCTGGGGAAGCGAAGCTTGGGATGAGGCGGTGCAAAGTCTCGTGCTCCTGCTCGCGCCCTTTGTACCTCATATCGCGGAGGAGCTTTGGGAACGCATGGGCGGCGAGTACTCAGTACACGATCAAGCCTGGCCCGTAGGGGATCCATCCCTGGCTGCCGAAGACGTCATCACGCTAGCCGTGCAGATCAATGGCAAAGTCCGCGGACGGATCGTCGTGCCAGCTACCGTCTCGCAAGAGACGGCGAGGGAGCAAGCTCTGGCTCACCCGAACGTCAGCAGACACCTAGAGGGCCTGACCGTACGCAAGGTCATCTACGTGCCCGGCAGGATCGTCAACATCGTGGCTGGCTAACGGCGAGAGCGCGCTGCGAAGACGCACAGCCAGGCCCCTGGGCGGGCACTGTGCGTCTCGCAGGGCGCCAGCCGATTCCCTCTCCTCATCCGCTGCAGATGCTGACGGCGGGCCCCAAGAGGCGTTTTTCTACCGAACATGTGGCCTTCCCCAGTGACGTTACCAACTGGGGAAAGCATTTCGCTTCGGTGGCATTTCGCGTAAGGGAGTGCCCTTGGTTGAGAACGGGGAGCAAGGCTGGTAGAATTGGCCCAAGCAGAGCTCATCCCAAGCACGCATGCACAGGAGAGGATGCCGATGCAAGAGATCCAACTCGTGATTCTCGGACTCTTGGCGGATCGGGAGCTCTATGGGTACCAGATCGTGCGGTCGTTTGCGCGAGGGAACTACCCTTGGTCTCCTGCGCCTCAGTCGGTTGTGGAAGACGCACTGGCTGCCTTGATGGCCCGGGGACTCGTGGCACGGTCCCATCGCCAAGCCTTGGATCTGGAACCTTCGCGGATTCTGTATGCAGCCACCGAAAAGGGACTGGCGGCTCTCCGTGAAGCATTGGTGGAAGCCTGGGAAGATGTTGACGCGGGCACCAGCGGGCTGACTCTCACAGTGGCCCTCTCGTCAGGACTACCCACGAGGGATCTCGAATGGATCCTGCAGCGACGCGCTCAGCGGCTAGCGGAGCTGCGCGAGAAGGCTGCACAGCTCCGCGATGATTGGCTGGCATCGGAGGATGTGCATCCAGGCAAATCGCGCCTGCTGCATCGGTTGGTGGCGCGCTTGGAAGACGACATCGTCTGGACGCGTGACTTGGTTGCCGCTGTGCAGCAAGAGGGGGCTCAGGCCACGCTACCCATAGGCCACCAGCGGGCAGCATCGACTACGGTCGGAGAGGCGGCGGGTGCTTTTACCTTTGTGCTCCATAGTCACTTGCCCTACTGTCGGATGGCGGGCCGTTGGCCCCACGGCGAGGAATGGCTCCACGAAGCTGCCGCAGAGACCTACGTGCCCCTTTTGGACGTCCTGTATGATCTGCGTGATGAAGGGGTGCCGTTCCGACTGACCTTGAGTCTGACGCCTGTTCTGACTGAGCAGTTGGCCGATCCTCTAGTGCGTGAGCACTTTGTCGCATACCTGGACGAAAAGATCCAAGTAGCAGAGAGCGATATCCCGCGCTTTGGGGAACAGGGCGAGAAGCACCTTGAGTACCTAGCCGGTTTCTATCGGAAGTACTACGAGCATGTGCGTCAAGCCTTTGTCGAGCGCTTTCAGGATGACATCATCGGGGCTTTCCGCAGGTTGCAGGATGAGGGTTACATCGAAATCATCACCTCCGCTGCTACCCACGGCTACCTTCCTCTGCTTTCGCGCGACGCCTCCATCTATGCACAGCTCAAGACTGGCATCGCTTCCTACCAACGGCACTTTGGTCGAGCACCGCGTGCAATTTGGCTGCCAGAGTGCGCCTATCGCCCGGCCTACGTGGACGACGATGGCACAGTACGCCCTGGGCTAGAGGAATTCCTGGCAGCGCAGGGGATCACGTGCTTTTTCGTGGAGACCCACGCCATTGAGGGGGGGCGTCCTGTAGGCAAGGCCGCGGGAGACGTGGCCATCGGGCCGTACGGGGCTGTGCAGCGCGACTATGTGTTACCAGTCTCCGAATTGCCAGCGACCGATGGAACCACCTACGAGGCTTACTATGTGGTGGGGGGGAATAAGGGTCTGACCACGCCTCCCGTAGCAGTGATCGGGCGTAACAATCGTACGGGGCAACAGGTCTGGTCGGCTGACTGGGGCTATCCAGGGGAAGCCGACTATCGAGAGTTCCACCGGAAGGACCCCGAGTCGGGGCTCCAGTATTGGCGGGTGACGGGGCCCGGCGTGGATCTAGGAGCGAAGGACGTCTATCATCCCGACTGGGCAGAAGGCAAGGTGCGAGCGCACGCTGACCACTATGTGCAGCTCGTGGAAGAGCTACTGGTGGAACACAGCGATCAGCCTGGCAAGTTCCCTTTGATTGCCTCCAACTATGATACCGAGCTCTTTGGGCATTGGTGGTTTGAGGGTGTGGAGTGGCTAGGTGAGGTGCTACGTCGCCTGGCGGCTAGCCCTGTGGTCCATCTGACCACTGCCAGCCAGTACCTCGCGGAGCACGAGCCCCAGCGCCTGATGGCTATCCCCGAGAGCTCGTGGGGTAGCGGAGGGAACCACTGGACGTGGAGCAACCCGCAAACGGACTGGGTGTGGGGACCTATCCACGAGGCTGAGATGCGTATGGAGCAGTTGGTGGCCTTGTACCCCAAAGCCAATGGTGCGCTCCGAGCCGTACTGAATCAGGCCGCTCGCGAGCTGCTCCTGCTGCAATCAAGCGACTGGCCATTCTTGATCACAACTGGGCAGGCGGGCGAGTACGCAACCTTGCGCTTCAGGCAGCA
>CAZTMY010000165.1:0-5642 GCA_964614895.1 uncultured Anaerolineales bacterium | reverse complement strand
GACAATGGCAGATCGCCACAGCAAAGTTGCGCAGAATGTCCATCCCGTGAGGCGTATGCACCACCTCTGGGTGAAACTGCAGGCCATAGTAACCCTTGCTGGCGTCAGCCATGGCGGCATGGGGCGAGTTGTCCGATTGGGCTAGCGTCGCAAAGCCGGGGGGCAGAGCCCGAATCCGATCGCCGTGGCTCATCCACACGCGCAGCTCGACCGGTAGCCCCGCAAAGAGAGGATCGTGCGCATCCAGAACACGCACAGTTGCCGGTCCATACTCGCGCTCGCTAGCGGCCTCCACCTCTCCGCCGAGCGCATGAGCCAAGAGCTGCATCCCATAGCAGATCCCCAAGACCGGCACGCCAAGCTGCAGCAACTCCTCTCGCAAGTAGGGGGCGCCGGGCGCATAGACGCTGCTCGGCCCACCGGAGAGAATCAGCCCCTTGGGCGCGAGCGCCGCTATCTCCTCCAGCGGCACATCCCATGGCAGCATCTGACAGAAAACTTGGCACTCACGGATGCGGCGGGTTATGAGCTGGCTATATTGCGATCCATAGTCCAGGACGACGATGGTATCATGGCAAGGGATCGAGTGTGTAGGCATAGTCCCCGGGTGTTGTGGCGCGCTGGTCCAAACGACAGTACCATCAGGCCAACACGCGGCATATATCGCAACGACAGGCCGATTATAGCGGGCGGCTAGAGGAGCCGCAAGTGTGCGAGGGCATCAAACGAGGAGCCGCCACAGGGCGGCGCGGGGCCGTGGGCACGCTGAGAAACCCCTCGCTAGCGAGACTAGGAAGACACGCGAGCCAACTCCGTTCGAGCGCGTCCCGCCAAGATCTGCTTCACTTCCAGGATCTGGCGACGCATGGCTTCATCCTTCTCAAAGAGAGCGGCGATCTTGTCATAGCCATACATGATGGTCGTGTGGTCACGCCCACCAAGGATCTCACCGATTTGCGGGAACGAGAGATCAGTCATCTCACGGCTGAGGTACATGACGATCTGTCTTGGCAGAGCAATCGTGCGTGTACGTCGTGGCCCTACCAGGTCATCCACGCTCACGGCAAACTGGCGCGCTACCACGGACATGATCTGTTCGATGCTCACGTCAACAGAGGGCGACAGCATATCACTCAGAGCACGTTGCGCGGTCTGGACCGTCAGTGGATAGCCCATCATTCGCGCCAGGGCCAACACGCGATTCAGAGCCCCTTCCAACTTGCGGATATTGCTGTGCACCTGTTGCGCGATAAACCCGGTTACCTCGTTTGGCAGCGTGATGCCGCGCTCCTCCGCTTTGGCAACCAGGATCGCCATCCGCGTCTCCAGGTCTGGCGGCTGGACGTCGACCGTCAGGCCCCACTCGAACCGCGACCGAAAGCGTTCCTCCAGCCCCACAAAAGCGCTGGGCGGCCGATCACTAGAAAGCACGATCTGCCGGTTATCCTGGTAGAGATCGTTGAACGTGTAAAAGAACTCTTCCTGGGTGCGTTCCTTGCCGATGAGGAACTGAACATCATCTAGCAAGAGGACGTCGATGGTGCGATAGGTGGCACGAAATTCATCCGTCGTGTGCGTCCGAATGGCGTTCACGAGATCATTGGTGAAAGTTTCGCCAGACACATACAGGATGCGGTAACTCGTCTGACCCACATGATTGCCGATGGCGTGCAGGAGATGCGTTTTGCCGAGACCGGCGTCCCCATAGACGAACAACGGGTTGTAGGCAGTAGCAGGGGACTCGGCCACTGCCATACAAGCTGCGTGAGCCAGCCGATTCGAAGAACCCACAATAAAGTTATCAAAACGATTGTTGCGGTTGACGCGCGAGAGGCCAGCATCCGGCTGAAGCCCCTCCTGCATGGCCAGGAGGTCAGACGGCTCGCTAGCGGCATGGCTCCCATTCCGCCGCACCACAAAGCGCACGGAACAGGTTCGAGCGGCAATATCGCTAACGATGCGATGGATGTCACCATAGAGCCTGTTGGCCAACCAATCCTTGGCATAGGCCGAGCGCACACCCACGATCAGGGTACCATCCTCATAGGATATCGCCTGACTATCTTCCAGCCAGGTATCGAAATCTTCCCTTTTGAGCTTCAGCTCCATGCGGCCTAACGCTGCTTGCCAAAGTTGGTCAGCTTCCATAGCGCCCTCCAGAGAGAGACAACAGCCCCCGGCCCTACCGCCGAGGGATCAGACAGAGAGTGCACCACCAAGAGCAAGCGCGAGAGACGCCTAGAGGCGAGGCCTTCGCCAGCTCGGATGATGTCTTGTGCCCTTGGATCTCCTGACAGGAGGCATCATTGTGACGTCGGAGCGATGTAGGAGCGCCGAGGACGGGCACTTTGCATTGCGTTACTGATCGGGATCGACACGTCGTGCCGATACAACCGCAATTCGAACTCAACAATGGCTGGCCCCTTGTCGGCGAGAAGCCAGACCTCACAGTACCCACGCACCCAGAGCGCCGCCGCCACAGCTAATGCGATTCTACCATCCGGCCCTGTGTTTTGCAAGAGTAGATCGTCCCAGTATGCGTCAATTCGCCTGTCCCGCTGTAGGACTCTGCCTCCAGGCCGTTGGAGCGCTTGCCGTTCCAACGGATGACCATGGTATAATGTCGCATGTGTTCCGCGGCAAGCTTCATCCATGAGAGGTAAGGGGTCCATGAACCTCAGGCGTCCCTACCCCCAGATGGCCTGGATCGCCACAGCCTTCCTTCTGAGTATATTCCTGCTTGTGGGATGTGGCCTTGCCCTGCCTACGCTCTCGGGTCACGTTCTCGATGCTGAGAGCGGCGCCCCTATCGCCAGTGCCATCATCCGCGTGGCAGACAAGACGACGCGAACTAACGATGCTGGCAAGTTCGCGATACGCCTGCCGCAGGGAGCACACGAGCTGACTGTGCAAGCACCTGGGTATCAGCACCAGATCATCACTACCACCATCCTGCTCAAAGGTTCCGATGATGCCTTGCAGGTGCCGCTCAAACGACGCCGACTGCGCGGCATCGTGCACGACGACGACGGGAACCCTCTGGCCGGAGGACATATCACGATGGCAACCAGCGAGACACGATCGCAGAGCGATGGCAGCTTTGAGCTGGACGCAAGCGTGCTAGCCACCCTTACCGTCACCTCCGCCTGCTACCTTACCGCCGAGATTGCTCCAACAGAGCTCGAGGCGTTGTTTGACAGCGGCGGAACCCAAACGTCCGAACTCGACATCACCCTCTCCCCTCGCATCGTAGTCGGCCTAGTCACAGATCGCCTCAGTGGCAAGCCAGTGTCAGGGGTCGCCGTGCATCTCGGCGACCAAACGTCTCAGACCGGCCCCGATGGGCGATATGCAATAATGGCTTGTGATCCTAGCAAGGAAATGCGCTTCAATTCGGTTACCCATCGGCCGATAGAGAGCGTCGTCTTTGATGGTCAGGCCAAGCAAGACGTCTCGCTAGAACCATGGTGGACGCTGCTCGAGGTCGTCGATGCCAAGAACGGCCAGGGGTTAGCGGGCGTGCGCATCGAGGCAGATGCCGGCGTCATCGAGACGGAGGCCGACGGCAAGGTAGCCGTGATGGTGCTACCGGGCACACGGCTCACGTTTGAGCGGTTCGGCTACCGCTCCACGACGTTGGACTACCAGGGCGAGGAACGGCTGCAAGTGGCCCTCCAGCCGGTTGGTCTGGCTGGCACCCTCGTAGACAAAAGCACAGGCCTGCCGGTAACGCGTGCCGTGATCCAAGCATTTGAACCCGGCAGCAGTGACCCCATCCTGTGTGAACCTGATGAACAAGGACGCTTTCTGTTAGAAGAGCCCGGGGAGATCGAGCGCATCCGCATCAAGGCGCCAGGGTATCGTCTGACGACCATAACCTTGGAGGGCTCCCCTGTCGTGGACGTCCAGCTAGAGCCGTTTGTGGCCAAGGGTATCTATATCCCCTTCGGCAGACTTGCTGATCCTGCGCGTCTGGAGAAGCTCCTCCAGTTAGTGGAGGACACGGACCTCAACACAGTGGTGATCGACGTCAAAAGCGACCGCTCCTGGCTAGCCTGGCGAAGCGAGGTACCTTTGGCGAGGGAGACCAATGCCTACCAGGAGAACGTTACGGACCTGCGCGAGGTGGTGCGTACATGCCACGAGCGCGGGATCTATGTCATCGCGCGGATGGTCATCTTCAAGGACAACCTCCTGGCCAAGACGCGACCCGATTGGGCCGCCAAATGGGCCAACGGCACCTTGTACCACGACTATGAGGGACTAGCTTGGATGGATCCGTTCCGTCAGGAGGTACGCGACTATAACCTTGCTCTTACCAGGGAAATAGCTGCGATGGGAGTGGATGAGATCCAATATGATTATGTTCGATTCCCCTCGGACGGCGTCCGGGGCGTGGTGTACAGTCAGGACGACGATGCTGAATCTCGGACCGATGCCATCGTTGAGATGGCCCGCCAAGCCCATGACGCGCTGGCGGCCACGCCAGTTTACTTTTCCGTCGACGTGTTTGGACTGACGCCCTGGGTTGAGCCACCTAGTGATATGGGCATAGGCCAGCGCCTAGCCGATATCGCCGCCTACGCCGACTATGTCTCGCCTATGCTATACCCGACCACCTTCACGCGCGGGAATCTCGGCTATGATGTTCCCGGCAACTATCCGTACGAGATCGTCTACCACAGCGTGATGCAGTGCCTCGAGCGCACCGACACCCCGGTGCGGCCCTGGCTGCAAGCCTACTCCATCGGTCCCTTCCAGTATGGTCCTGTAGAGCAGCTCTTGCAGATCCGCGCGGCCGACGAAGCCGGATCGACCGGATGGCTGTTCTGGCATGCGGGTACGGTTTATGACGCCACAGTGTTCACGTCCGATGCGTGGGAACGCTACCCAGCAGCCGGTGGACCTCCGGCTCCAGCCACCGATTAAGCTCGCCCATCCAAGGTATGTCAGAGGCGGTCGACCCTCACGAGAGTCGACCGCCTTGCATACGGACCTATCTGCCTAGGCTCAAACTACCGGCTCGCCAAATACCTTCATGGTTGCTCGGTGTACCGCGGGCATCCCACGAGCTGCTTGCTCCGCGGTGGGGACAGACGCCTCATCGGGCTTGTCCGAAAGCCCGAAGGTCAGAGCGCCCCTAGATACGGCCCACCGTGCTACGCTGAGCACCTCGGCAGTGATGACGATCTCTCGCTCCAGCCATAGCTCAGGTTCCGTATCATCGGAGCTCACGTCCATGTGGGCCAGCGTCTCCAGGTACTCTTGTCTGCGAAAGTCCTTGAAAGGCGTCGGGTCCCCGACTCGGAGACCTGCCACGACTTGCTCGTGTATCGTGGCCAGATCCTCTGACATGCGGTCAGCATGCTGATCGCATCGCTGGACGAACGCCTCGAACGAGGCCAGCTCGCCGCTCTCGAGATCCCGCCACAAGCGCTCCTCGTCGTGCACCCCGGCCATCAGCATTAGGCAAACATACGCGACATAGTCTTGGTTGTCCTTGGTGAAGGGATGGAACACCGTCTGGTTGATGCGCCTGTAGGTCACCCGGAAGCGCCCTTCGTCATAGGTGTCCCCCAGAGCTGCGTGCATAGTAGCTTCGATGGCAGAGACGCGCGCCGCATCAATCACGTGATCATTCC
>CAZTMY010000164.1:0-5743 GCA_964614895.1 uncultured Anaerolineales bacterium | reverse complement strand
ATCCTGCTACACGGTGCGTTCAACGCCCTTGGCGTGATTGCGGCCTACCTGACGGAGGTGTTGCCTCGGGCCGAGACAGCGTGGCAGGTGCTGCTGCGTCTGGTCTAGACGGGTCCTCGCCTGTCCCGCTAGGCGGAGCGGCGAGTCAGGGCAAAAGCGAGCGCTGCCAAGCTATCCTGGGCGGGATGGTTGATGTCAATGGCCTGTAAGGACTTGATGGCTTTGGCGAATTCCTCATCGGCTAGCTGGCGTGTGAAGGTCTCCGATCCAGCCTCCTCAAGGATCCTCAACGCCTGACTGACGTGGCGCTCACGAAGATCGGCCCGCTGGTAGAGCCGAAAGAGCGCATCGCGCCCTTGTCTCTGCTCCCACTGTAGCGCGTGGACGATAGGCAAGCTCTTTTTGTGGGCCAGGATGTCGCTGCCCACGGGCTTGCCCGTCTTGGCGGCATCACCCCAGATGCCGAGGATGTCATCTACCATCTGGTAGGCCATGCCTAGATGCGTGCCAAAGGCGCGGTAGAGCTCGACGATGCGATTATCAGCTTCTCCGAGGATTGCGCCAGCGGCGCAGGATGCGCCCAATAGGGCCGCAGTCTTGCCTCGGATCATGGCCAGATAGTCGTCCAGACTAACGCTTGCTAGAGTCTCATAGTACAGATCCAGATGCTGGCCAGCGCAAAGCGACAAGCAACTCTCGCCAAGTAGCCGCATAACGGCAAGAACGGTCTCCGCTGATCGACCCTGGTCGTGCAGGCGGTGCAGAGCGACTTGGGCCAAGGCCCACATGCCGTCGCCCGTGTTGATCCCCTGGGCGAGTCCCCATACATGCCAAACCGTATCGCGACCGTGGCGCTGCAACGAGTTGTCCTGGATATCATCGTGGATTAGGGTAAAGTTGTGGATCAGCTCGATGGCAGCCGCGGCGGGTAGAGCTTGTTCCCAGGTTCCGCTAGTAGCTTCGCAGGCCAGCAAGCACATGAGTGGACGCACGCGTTTGCCGCGATGTCCCTTTACAGGCTTCCAGGCGCGATCCGTCCAGCCTAGGTGGTACTGCATCATGCGAAACATGGCTTCGGCCGGCCCCTCGGGCACGGTCACGATGCGGCAAAGCTCCTCCTCAATGGCTTGGCGGTAGATCGCGAGGCCAGGTATGCTGTCCATAGCTAGTCCCTCATCTCGATGCAACGGGCGTCCAGCGCCGAGAGGTTTGGCGCGCCACAGCAGAACAGGGCGATCCTTAGCTGGCGGATTACGGTATGGAGGGCTGAGGTCAAGGCCTCGGCGCCAGCCGCAGCCGCGCGCAGCCAGGGGCGAGCGCAGCCCACGGCGGAGGCTCCGAGGGCCAGCGCCTTGGCTACATCCACGCCGTTCGCGATGCCGCCGCTGGCGATGAGCGGCAGATCGGGCACGGCGGCGCGTACCTGGGCTAGGGCTTCAAAGGTCGGGATTCCCCACTCGTGGAATGGATCAGCCACAGTGGCAATGCCAGGATCACGCAGGGCTTCGACATCACTCCACGAGGTGCCCCCCGCGCCGGCGACGTCGATGGCAGCTACTCCCGCGTCGCGAAGGGCGGCGGCTACCGGCCCAGAGATGCCGTGGCCGATTTCCTTGACGACCACCGGCACGGACAAGCGTTGGCACACTTCAGCTATCTTGGTCTGGAGGCCTCGAAAGTCGGTCTCTCCCTCGGCCTGCAGGGCCTCCTGTAGCGGATTCAGGTGCAGGATTAGCGCATCAGCGCCGATGCTATCTACTGCACGTTGGCATGTTTGGGGGCCAATGCCATAGTTGAGTTGCACCGCGCCCAGATTGGCAAAGAGCAGGATATCGGGCGCCACATCGCGGACTTGGTAGGTTGGTAGTAGAGCGGGATCTTCGATAGCAGCGCGTATCGAGCCCAGGCCCATGGCGATGCCCATGCGTTGAGCTGCCTCCGCGAGGATGCGGTTGAGGCTGCCGGCGCGCTGGGTGCCGCCGGTCATGGACGATATGAGCAGGGGGGCGGCCAGATGCTTCCCCAGCAGGGTGGTGCCAAGATCGACCTGGTCCAGCGAGAGCTCGGGCAGCGCGTGGTGGACCAGGCGGTAGCGTTCGGCTCCGCTGGCGATCCCCGAGCTGACATCGCCAGCGAGGCAGATGTCGAGATGCTCTTGCTTTCGGCGCGGCAGTTGGCCCGCGGTAGTATCCCTCATGCGTACAGTCTAGGTAGTTGCCTGGGGCGTGTCAATGCCGAATTGGCGCAACGACCAAGGCGGGCATGTGTTGTATCGGAATAGGTTGGACCATCCAGACTGGCGTGATTGACCGTCCTCCGGGCGAGTGATATACTTACAGCTAGTCTGGCCAAGTCAGAGGAGCAAGGGCATGAGTACAGACACCTTTGAGCGCATTCGTGACATCGTCGCCGAGGAACTGGGACTCGACAAGGATACCATCAAGCCCGAGTCGTCTTTCCGTGAGGACCTTCATGCCGACTCGCTGGACCTCGTTGAGCTGATCATGGCCTTTGAGGAGGAGTTTGACTGCGAGATCACTGACGAGGACGCCCAAGAGATTCAGACCGTCGGGGACGCGGTCAGCTACCTTGAGCAGCACCTCTAGTAGGGCGTGCTAGACGTTGATTGTTGCAGGATGCTCGCGTTCCGTGGCGGGCATCCTGTTTCGCTATTGGGCTGGGTCGAGTCGGTAGCCGCGGCACAAGGGAGGTGCCCTTGAGAGTTGCTGTCATTGTCGATAGCGCTGCTAGCTTGCCACCAGAGATGTACAAGCGCTATGCCATTGGCATGGTGCCCTACTATATCCATATAGGCGACGCTGTCGCGCGTGATATGGTAGACCTACAACCTGATGAGTTCAACGCCTACATGGAGTCTCTGAGTGATGACGATGAGCTGCCGCGCACGGCCAACCCCGGCCCGGGCGAGTATGCGGAGGCCTATACCCGGGCTGCGGAGAGGAGTAGCGAGATCGTCTCCTTTCACATGACTTCGGATGGCAGTGGGGCTTATCAGGCTGCTCTGTTGGGTCGGGACATGGTCCTAAGGGAGCGCCCTGATCTAACCATCAAAGTCGTGGATACGCGCAATGTCTCGATGAGTCACGGCTGGATCGCGCTGGAGGCAGCACGTTTGGCGGCAAAAGATGCTTCCTTGGAGCAGGTGATGCAACTGGTGAAGCGGCTCATCCCTCGGACGCGTATGCTTCAGACCGCCGATACACTGCGTTACCTGTATATGGGGGGGCGCATCGGGCGTTCGGCCCATCTGGTAGGCTCGTTGCTACGCATCAAGCCGATCATCAGCATGGAAGATGGGGTGGTGGTGCCGGTGCATGTGGCGCGTACGCGAGCCGGTGCCTATCGACGCATAGCTGCCCTGGTGGAAAAGGCCGCCGGAACGGGCGCGCGCATCAAAATCGCGCTGACGCACGCTGCTGCCCAAGCCGACGCAGAGACGTTGCTCGAGATGGTACGGAAGGTGGTGCGGCCCGTGGAGGTCCTGATGTGTGACCTGTCGCCAGCCCTGACGGTGCATACCGGGCCGGGTACAGTGGGGCTGTGCTACCTGTTGCCGTAGGGACGTCCCTTTGCGGGCGCTGGCGTCACAGGGGTCCCTGAGTCAGTTGCTCCAGGAGTGGGAGCTTGCCGGCTCGGGTGGCTTTGGCGGATCCTGGCCCGAGTTGAAACTTTTTGGTATTCACGCTCTTGTGGGGGCCATCCACGGCCGATGTCCAGCGGAACATTGGGGCACCTCACGTGTCGGCTTGCACCTGCCTGCCGCTTGAGGTCGTTCAGCACGTATTCCCGGTTGATCCTGGCTGCATTCCGTGCACTCGAACAGATATTCTTAGTGGTTGGGGCTGGCTAGCTGCTGCGAAAAGCTATTAGCCAGCCCCAAGTTCGGTACGCTTGGGCCGGCAAGGCTCGCTGGTTTGGTGCCTACAATGTCTCGACGGATCGCCGAAGGAGGGGCAGGTACTCGAGCCCGCGGCCTGCGCCTAGAGCCGTGCACAGCATAGGGTTCTCGGCCACATTGCAGGGAACGCCCGTCTGTTTGGTGAGATACTGGTCGATATTGCGGAGCAAGGCGCCGCCTCCGGTAAGCACCATGCCTCGATCGATGATGTCCGACGCTAGCTCGGGCGGTGTATGCTCAAGCACGGAGCGTACGGTGGACGCGATGGTGGCCAAGGGCTCTGCTATGGCGTCGGTGATCTCGGAGGAGGAGAGGGTGACGGTGCGGGGCAAGCCTTGCACCTGATCGCGGCCACGCACATCCATGGTGAGCTCGTCCTCGAGAGGGAGAGCGCTGCCGATGGCGATCTTGATCTGCTCGGCGGTTTGCTCCCCGATCATCAGGCTGTACTTGCGGCGGACATAACTGGCAATGGCGTCATCGAGCTTCTCGCCGGCGACGCGTACCGAGCCGGCCTCGACGATGCCGTACATGGAGATAACGGCTGCTTCGCTGGCGCCGCCGCCGATGTCCACGATCATGTTGCCCGTGGGTGTGCCAATGGGCATCTCGGCGCCGAGGGCCGAGGCCAGGGGCTCAGGAATCAGGTGCGCTACGCGTGCCCCTGCCTGGATGGCCGCATCCCGGACGGCGCGGCTCTCAACGCTGGTGACGCCTGCCGGTACGCTAATCATCACCTCAGGGCGCCGCTCAAAACGGTTGCAGATCTTGGAGAAGAAATACCTTAGCATGGCTTCCGTCACCACATAGTCCGCGATCACGCCTTCGCGCATGGGACGGGCCACTTCGATGGTTTCAGGCGTACGGCCGAGCATGGCACGAGCCTCGTTGCCAACGGCGAGGATGCGGCTATCGTTCAGCGAGATGGCAACAACCGACGGTTCGTTAAGCACCACGCCCTTGCCGCGCACAACGACAATGACGTTGACGGTGCCTAGGTCGATGCCAATCTGTTTGCCGAACATCAGTCCTCCTACTATGGTGGTTCTGGCAGGTGCGTTAGTGCGCCAGGTGTGATCGCTCAGTCCTGGGCCAGAGGCACCCATTCGAGCGGGTCAGGCGCATCTTGTGTGGGGCAGCGATGCTCTTGCTCTTCGACCCGGGTTACGCCTGCCCCAAGTTGGCGCAGCCGCGCATCGATGTCCTGGTAGCCGCGATCGATATAGGTCACGTTTCCGATGTGTGTCTCGCCCTCGGCGACAAGCCCTGCGAGGATCATCGCTGCGCCTGATCGAATATCCAGCGCGTCCACGTGGGCACCACGAAGATGGGTGGGCCCATGTACTATCGCGATCCGGCCAGAGCCAGAGACGTCGATCCGCGCGCCCATGGTGCGCAGTTGCTCTACGTAGCGGAGGCGTCCATCGAACATGGTCTCGTACACAGAGCTCCGCCCCTGGGCTTGGGTTAGCAGCGTGGTGAAAGGAGCTTGCAAGTCGGTGGGGAAGCCAGGATAGGGATACGTCTGCACGTCTACGGCGCGTAGCTCGCGCGGAGCGCTGACGCGGTAGCAGCTCGGGCTGACGCTGACGTCAACGCCGGCAGCGCGCAGTTTGGTTGTAAAAGCTCCTAGATACCGACCGACCTCGCCCGGGAGCTCTACCATCCCACCGGTAATGGCCGCGGCAAGCGCAAAAGTCCCGGCGACCATGCGATCGGGCATAACGCGGAAGGCCGCTCCGTGCAGTCGCTGCGTGCCCTCGATGGTGATGGTGCTTGTGCCTGCCCCCGAGATGCGAGCTCCCATGGCGCAAAGAAAGCCAG
>CAZTMY010000163.1:0-5759 GCA_964614895.1 uncultured Anaerolineales bacterium | reverse complement strand
CCCCCGAAAAAGTAGCTGGCCGACCCACTGACACGCAGCGTTTCTCCCTGCACATAGTCGGCCTGATCGGCGTTGACAGTCACCTCAAAAGCGGGCTTGCGGTAGGCTGCGACCTGGAACACCTGCCTAAACTGCTCCTCGCCGACCCATGCCGTCAACTGATAGTAACCCAACGAGGCAGCCTCACCGAGGGCAAACTCGCCCGCCAGGCTTCCCATCTCGTTGAGGGCGTACCTGTCCTCATAGACCGGACGGCCTTGCGGGTCGTTGACAACCACGCGGATCGGCTCGTCAACATCGGGCAAGCTGTAGCGCGCATCGTCGTCGTGGCGCAGCACCCCCTTGAAATACACCGTCTGTCCCGGGCGGTAGATCTGACGATCCGTCGATAGATAGAGCAGGTGATCAAGATCGGACCGTTCGCTGGGCAGACCAAAGGCCCACGCGCTCATCCCCTGCTGCCAGAACCGCATGACAGCGCTAGGCGAGCTCTGGTAGTCACCGGTGACAATAATCGGCGACCACGGGTCACGCGGCCCAAGATCGATCTTGGCCAAGCCGTTGGCATCGGTAGTAGCAGTGGCTATCCGCCTTCCGGCTCCGTCCCACGCTACGAGCCGGACTCCCTGGAGCGGTTGGCCAGACCGCAGCTCGGTAGCCCAGACGAGGCCATGGCTACCGGAAGTCTTGAGCATGAGGTTGACGTCGGTGACGACCAGAAGATGCCGCTCACGGCCAGAGACCTCAGGCGCCGCTACTTCCAAGTAGTAGAAGCCTGCCGCAAGGGGAGCGCCGTTCTGCAAGCGCAACGGCACATCCGTCAGCACGTACGCGTCCGGGTCCGTGTCTGGGACTAGGGACCAGCGACGCAGCAGCGCGTCATTGCCGGGCTGATAGCGATCCCAGGCGATCCAGCTATCGTCGCCTCCCATGCGCACCAAGTCGCTCTCCGCCAGGCGATAGAGGGCCAGATCCACGCGACTGATATTCGTATGCCTGATGCCGACGGTGAGCGGCCCAGCCGCATCATAGACGCCCATGCGATCCGGCACGTCCAACACAATCCGCGGGGACCTGGGACCAGTCTCGAAGCGCACCGTCTCGGCCTTGCAAAGGGGCACACCCCAAGCATCCAAGATATCCGTCGACAGCGAGACCGTGTACACCGTAGAGGGCTCAAGTCCGCCGTAGGCCATGAGCCGCGTATCGCTCTCCGCCCAGTAGAACCAAAGCTTGACGGTAGGGGTGATGGAAAAGCCCTCCGCCAGCGTCGTCCGGCTGATAGGGCAGGAGAAGCGCAAGGCAATCTCGTCACCCAAGGGTACACCCCGATCCCCGTCACGAGGTCTGGAGGACACCAGCTCTGGCAACGCAGCCACGTCAAAGTGCCAGCTCCGCGCCTCCTCGGTGCGCGCCCCACCAGCCGCGGAAGGCACACCAGCATCCACACGCGCCGTGTAGGATCCACCACGCGATAGAGGCGTCACAGGCGTGCATACGAGGGTGACCTCACCCTCCCAGGCGAACTGGCAAGGCACCGTTCGCCCCTCAGCGTCTTCCAGGGAGAAACGCGCCTCGGCATCCGCCCGCACCATAGGTTGGTCAAAGGTCACCTTGACCTCGGGTACCGGCGCCACATGACGCGCACCGGGTTGTGGCGCCACTCCCACCACACGAGGCAACGCCGTGGTAAAGCTCCAGGCAAAGGGGCCCTCCAGCGGCGCGCCGAGGGCATCGCTCAGGTCAGGATCGATGCTCACCTGGTAGCGCGCGCCGGCCTGCATGGGCCGGTCGGGGACGAACTCGTAGAGTGCCGTGTTCACCCACCGCCCTCTTCCTGGGACGGCCGGCGTCATCCGCAGTGGATCCAGCACAGAGGGCTGCAGATCTTCCACCGAGAGAGGTACGACGGGCCGGTTGAAGGCTACGCGGATGATCGTGTCAACCGCCACATCTTTGCTGGCAGCGGCTGGCTGAACGCGAGCCACCTCCAGGAAACCCACGGTATCAAGCCGAGCGCTCACCGGTGCCATAAGAGGCAACCCCTGCACATTGAGCGCCTCTTCACTCAGCGTGAGAACGTAACTGCTGTCAGGCGGCCAATCGGCATCAGGCGTGAATCGCAACGTGCGCGCGTCGTCCCACGTTAGCTTGCCGTCGACCAATGGCTGGAGCGCAAATGCTCCCTCGGTCGAGGTCTTATCCATCGGCTGGTCAAAGACCAACACGATGGGAGCGCGTTGGACCAGGGCCTCGCCCGGCTCGGGCTCCGTGCGGAGCAAGCGCGGGGCGATCACCGGCGTGGGCTCGACCGTTGGAGCCACAGTGGGCGTAGGAGGTACTGCGGTTCGGTCGGATGGCTCGAGAGGCGGGATCGGTGTCGCGGTAGGGCTAGCGCAAGCACCCAGCACAGCCGAGACGATCAGTGCGAGAAGAACCATCAAGTTTGGGAACATGCGGCGCATAGGGCCTCCTCTTCGGGGCTCGGCGTCGTGAGCGACCCCTTGCCACTCACCCACCAGCGTTCTCTTGGGATGTGGCCACTTGTATGCGAAGGGGCGACGTGCGCGACAGGTTGCCCGCAACGTCGCGCGCCTCGGCCACGAAACAATGCTGACCCGGGACGAGCTGCCAGCGCGCCCGGTAAGGGGCGGCCGCCAGCGTGACCCACGATTCGTCGTTCCACAGAATAGACACCGGCCCAGTCGGCGCCGCAGCGGCAAGCACGAGCTCTACCTGCTGCACGTCGGCGGGGAGATCGGCCACCAAGTGATACCGCGTGCCGGCGGCGGGCCGCAACCAGCGGAGCTCGCACCCCCTAGCAGGGGACGCAGGCATGGTGGCATCCACGGGCAGGGCCGCAGCGATGGACGCCCCAGGCGCCAGAAGACCTTCGTCGGCAGCCCAGGCCTGGGCCTCGGGCGGCCAGAGCGTGACCACCCGCTGGACCACGCGCTCGGGCGGCGTTTCA
Organism: uncultured Anaerolineales bacterium; assembly: GCA_964614895.1. Lineage (GTDB taxonomy): Bacteria > Chloroflexota > Anaerolineae > UBA1429 > UBA1429 > DAIRUQ01. The sequence continues at coordinate 2,788 of CAZTMY010000163.1, read as the reverse complement.
TCATCCGCCGGCAGACCTGTGCGCGCGTCCACCGCGACGACACGATGCAGGTCACAGGTCGCCGTAGGAACAGCCTCCTCGGGGAAGATCTCCATACGACGCTGGGTGCATCCCGGTCCAGGAAGCTGCCCAGAAAGAGCGCACACCTCAACCTCGACCAAGCCCTCGGGCTCCTCGAACGGGGCGGGATCCTGGCGGTGGGCGGCAAGCATGACCTCACGCCAGATGGGCGCGGCGCCGGTGAGCCCCGAAGCGTGCTCCATCGGCGTCCCGTCGGCGTTGCCCACCCACACCCCCACCACGCGCTCGGTCGAATAGCCTACGGTCCAGTTATCGCGCCAATCGGTGGTGGTACCCGTCTTGACAGCAGCCGGGAAGGGCAACGCCAGAACGCCTCCCGCTCCAAAAGCTGGCGATCGCGCGGCATCATCCGCCAGCACGTGCGTGACAAGATAGGCCGCTCGCGCATCAACCACCTGCTCGCGTGGGCCATCGCTGGCTTGATAGAGCAGCCTCCCGTCTGCCGCGCGCACACTAGCGATGGCATGAGCTGAAAGACGCGTCCCACCCCGCGCCAAGGCCCCATATGCTTGGGCAAGCTCCCACAGCGTCAACTCGCCAGCGCCTAGGGCCAACGACAGGTCACGCGCCGGCAAGGACTCCCACGACCGGATCCCCAGACGCTCGCCCATCTCCACGAGTGCCTTCACGCCAAGCTCATCAGCCAGGCGAACGGCCGCCGCGTTGTAAGAGCACGCCAGTGCCGTCCGAGCGGAGATGGGTCCATGGTAACGCAGGTCATAGTTCTCCGGGAGATAGGGCGCCCCGTCAGCCGCCTGGAAGGCTGTCGCCACATCCAACAGCATACTGGACGGCAGGTAGCCCTGCTCAAAAGCGGCGAGGTAGAGCAGCGGCTTGACGGCGCTCCCGGGCTGGCGCAGAGCGAGCGCTCCGTTGACGGCCCCAGCGGTACCCTCAGCATAGTCGGGGCTACCCACGAGCGCCAGCACACCGCCGTCGGCTACATCCAGAACCAGAACGGCCGCGTTCCTCACCACGCGCTGCGGCTGACCAGGCTCGGGTTGGTTGAGCGCCTCCAGTTGGCGAGCGACGGCACCCTCAGCAGCCCGCTGGAGATCCAGATCGAGCGTCGTCTCCACAACGAGCCCGCCGCGACGCAACTCCACTGCGGGGACGAGTTGCTCCACCTGCTGGCGCACCATAGCCACCAAGTGCGGCGCCTCCAGGGGCAACCGATGCGGCGCAAAAGCCAGGGGCTGTGCCATCGCCAACTCGGCCTCCTCTTTGGTCAGGTAGCCAGAAGCTACCATGAGCTCAAGCACGGTCCGGCGGCGCGTCTCCGCGGCCTGCGGCTCGCTGATAGGATCATAGCGCGCCGGTGCCTGCGGTAGACCTGCAAGGAACGCACACTCGGCCAGGCTGAGATCGCTCACTGGCTTGGCAAAGTACGCCTCGGCCGCGGCGGCGACGCCCGTGGCCAGCCGACCGTAGTAGGCGGTGTTCAGGTACAGCGTGAGGATGTCGTCCTTTTCAAGGGTGCGCTCAAGCCGCAACGCCAGGATGGCCTCACGGAGCTTGCGTCCCAGCGTTCGTTCTTGGCGCTCCTCTTTGCCGAGAAACACGTTCCGCGCCACCTGCTGGGAGATGGTGCTCGCCCCAGAGACAATGCGACCGCTGACCAGATTGGCAGACGTGGCCCGAAGGATGGCCCACACATCAATGCCGCAATGCCGGTAGAACCGAGCGTCCTCCGTGGCAACGACCGCGTCGCGCAAGGCCTGAGGGATCTCTTCCAAGCTCGCCGGCCGGTACACGCCAGACTCGCGGTCGATGAGTTGGAACAGGGGACGGCCATCTCGCGCCGTGATGAGCCCAACCGGCGTGGCAGATGACCCCAGCAAGAGATCGGCTGGCAATGGGCGCGTGAGCCAGGCCCACGCCACTGCCAGAACCAGCGACAGCACCGCGGCCAAAACGAACGATGAACGACCTCTCAGGCTCATGGCGTCCCTACTAATGGCCCGGCATGGGTGCTTGTCTGCTACTCCACAGACGTTGCCAGGCCCACATCTGTTCCGCGAGGATACCACAAAAGAGGACCGAGCCAGGTAGATCCTACCGGAGCTCGGTCCATGAGTCAACGCTATGGGCTGATGGCTTGGTGGTATCAGCGCCCTGCGTAAGCCCGATTGGCCGCCTGTAGCAACCCGCGCATGTAGCCGATGGCATAGCCTTCAGCGGCGTAGCGACCACCTGCCATGGTTTGTAGGTGATCCGAGATGATGGCGCCGTCGAACTCTATCTCGCGCAGCGCGTACATTACGGCCAGCATGTCGCCATAGCCGTCATCGAGGAACGTCTCCACAAAGCCCTCGGGCATAGGCTGGGTCACGTTGCGGAAATGCACCTTGAACAGCTTTTGACGGGAGCCAAAGTAGCGAATAGTCTCAGCCACGTCCTTGCCCATGGCCTCGCCGCCTTCAAGCCAGCAGCCCACGCAGAGGCACATACCGACATTGGGGCTATCTGCCATCTCTAGCGCACGGCGATACCCGTCAAAGCTCCCAAAGATGCAACGCGGCACGCCCCCCAGGTCGTACACCGGCGGATCATCGGGGTGGATTCCGATATAGACGCCAGCTTCCTCGGCCACTGGCACCACGCGCTCGATAAAGTAGGCATAGTTGTCCCACAATTCGTCTTCAGTATAGCGCCGGCCGTGGGTCAAGGGCGCATACCAGCGCTTGTCGATCCACCAACCCTCCTG
>CAZTMY010000162.1:0-5769 GCA_964614895.1 uncultured Anaerolineales bacterium | reverse complement strand
GGCGTTGACAGGCAGCGAGCACTCCGGTCATAATGCCGTGAGGGCTGGTAATAGGACGAAAGGACCGGCGCAGTGCACATCACCGACATCCAAACGCATGTCGTTGGAAACCCCTGGAAGAACTGGGTCTTTGTGGAAGTTCTTACCGACGAGGGACTCACCGGCTTGGGGGAAGCAACGGGCAGCCTGGCCACCATGCCCCACCAGGCGGACGTAGAGGAGCTCAAGCATGTCGTGCTAGGCGAAGATCCGCGCCACCCAGAGCGCCTCTTCCTAAAGATGCTCAAGGCGCGCTTCCTGGAGCGGTCGGTGGGCATTGCGGCCATCGAACAAGCCTGCTGGGACATCCTGGCCAAGAGCCTTAACGTCCCCATGTGGCAGCTCTTTGGCGGCAAGCATCATGACCGGCTGCGCGTCTATGCCAACGGCTGGTACCGCGGCCCCCGCGAGCCGTCATTCTTTGCCGAGCGCGCCTGCCAGATGGCGGAACGGGGCTACACGGCCCTCAAGTTCGACCCCTTTGGCGGGGCCTACAAGCTGATCGAGCCCGAGAGCGAGCGCTTGGCCATCGCTATCGTGGCCGCCGTCCGCAAAGCCGTGGGCGATGAGGTAGACCTGCTCATCGAGGCCCACGACCGCTTTACGGTGTCTACTGCCATCCGCATCGGCCAGCAACTCACACCGTACCATCCCTTCTGGCTCGAGACGCCCGTGCGTAGCCACGATATCGAGGGGACGCTAGCCGTGCAGCAAGCTCTCACCTACCCGGTGGCCGTCGGCGAGATGCTGACCGAACCCCGCCAGTTCAGCGACCTGCTGGCCCATCGCGTGGTGGATATCATCCAGCCCGAGCCGATGACCTTGGGCCCCTCTACCACTCGCAAGGTTCTGGCCATCGCCGATGTCTATGACGCCTCGGTGGCCTGCCATCAGGCGCAAAGCCCCTTCTGCACAGCCATGAACGCCCATCTGCACTGCTCTATCCCCAATTTCCTGATCCACGAGTGCTTTGACGACTCGCTGGAGCCCTGGACATGGGACGTGCTCGAGGGCGTGCCGCGCGTCAAGGATGGGTACTTGATACCGTCGGACGCGCCGGGTTGGGGCGTGACGCTGAACGTGGACGAGGCGCGCAAGCATCCCTACCACGAGGGCCACCGACTGCGTCTGTTCGAGGAGGGGTGGGAGACGCGTCGCCCGGCGAACGAGGGATAGGAGAGCCATGAGATCCGCGCTGGACACGCGAGCTTGGGCCTGGGCCGTCCTCCTTGGGCTGGGCTTGCTGGTCGCCGCTGGCCCAGCGGCAGCGGACGGGCCCACCTGGCTGCGCACCTGCCACGAGCTGACCGGACGCGTGGTCCATGACCTGGCCATCTCGCCCGTTGACGGCCGCCACGCGCTGGCCGCCAGCGAGATCGGCATCTATTGCACCCTAGATAGCGGCGATACCTGGTCATCCATGAACCTGGGGATCGACGGCAACGATCTGAACGTCTTGCGGCTGACCCAGCACGCCGTCGCGCCGTGGACCGTCTATGCCGCCACCGAGGACCGGCTCTATCGCTGGCAAGAGGGCGACTCTGCCTCCTGGGAGGATATCACGGCCAATCTACCCGTAGCCGTCACGCACATCGCGGGGCTGACGGCGGCTCCCAGCGACCAGGGCCGGCTCTATGCCGTCATCGCGGGGAATGACCACCTACTCCTCGTCTCGTACGACGGCGGCGATACCTGGGTACAACAACCCGGCAATCTGGAACCCAATAACTGGACGCTGCCCAGCGCCGCGCCCCTGGGCAACAGCCTAGTCGTCGCTGACCACGACTCAGGCCTGCTCCTGCACGCCCGCAGCGCAGCCCTGCCGCAGGTGCTCCTCACCGAGGACGCGGGCGCCTCATGGCGCAACGTCTCCCTGCCCAGCAACGGCATCTATGCCCTGGATATGGCCAGCGACAGCGCCCCGTGGCCAGCCTACGCTGGCACTAACGGCGCTGGGGTCTATGCGCGCACGTCCGAGACGGCTCCCTGGGTCGCCGCCAGCACCAACCTGCCCGGCAATGGCACCGACGTGGTCCGCTCGCTGCTGGTCCATCCCGCTGACGCCGCCTCACTACTGATCGGCGTGGATGGGAACAGTGGGGATGGGGGCGGCGTGTACCAATCAGTGAACGGCGGCGGTTGGTGGGAGCCGTACGGCGAGGGGTTGCCCGTTAGCTCAGCGTTCCGGGTATACGCCATCAAGCTCGGCACCGGCGGCGGCGTGCTTCACTGGGCAGCTACCAACGACGGCATCTGGCAGACGTTGGGTACGCCTACCTACCTGCCCGTTATCCTGCGCGAGGCCCTACCCTAGGGCGAGGTCGTCAACGCCACAAAGGTGGTGGCGCCGGGCCGCACCGTGAAGCTCTCCTCATAGTGGATACCACCCGCATAGGTGCGCAGGATCCAGTCTCCCACGGGTAGATCGCCGACGACCAGATTCTCGCCCCAGGACGGATCGGGGTTCACTTGGGTCTCTGGATAGGTGAGGACCTCGCGCGCCGGCCTGTCCGGCTGGCTTGCGCGGTAGATCACCACACGCAGTTCTGGCGCCGCGATGCCTTCCCGAGTGCCAATCCAGGCGGCAAGAGTGCCCGCCCCTTCCAAAGGTACCAGCCACAGCTCTGGATTCACCGTGGCAGAGTAGGCATTATCACCGTAGCGCACCTCAAAGTGGAGGTGTGGCCCCTCCGCGACTCCCTCCTGGCCCACGAGCCCGATTACCTGGCCCGCGCGCACCCGGTCGCCTTCAGCCACATGCACCTCGGAGACGTGGCCGTACACCGTATAGACAGGCTCACCACGCCAGAGCGAAGCGTGTTCGATGATGATGACCCGGCCGTAGAACCCGTTCCGCGCGCCGACCACCCGCTGCAGGTCATCGCCGGCAAAGACCACCTTCCCGTCGGCAGCCGCCAGCACGGGCGTCCCCAGAGGGCTCACAAAGTCTATGCCGTGATGGATGTGGTAGGCGCCCCCACCGCGCGATCCATACAGGTAAAAGAGCGCCAGGCTATCCTCATACTGGGGGACGATGGGCCGTTGCAGCAGGTAGTGGTCCTCGCGGGGTGGTGGCGTGCTCGTGGGCGTCACGGTGGGCGTGGGCTGGACGGTAGCCGTAGCGACCCCATCGGATCTAGCTGTGGTAGGCGTCACCGTCACTACTCCTAGGTTCGCCAATGCCTTGGACGTCCGACTGCCGCGCAACAGGAGATCCCCCATGGGGCCAGAGCCCAGCAGCACCACCAGGAGCGCTAGCAGGAGCACCCCGATCACGACGAGCTGTGGGATTCGGTTGAGCTTGGGTTGCGGATCTTCCATGCCACCATTGTCCAGTAGCCAATCCCATCCACGAGATCTCAATTATAGCGAACTGCTAGGCCATCCGGCAACTTGAGCGGGGGCCACACCATGCCTACAATAAGGAAAGGCCGCGGAGGAGAGAACCATGCGTTTTGATATCCTGACCTTGTTCCCCGCCATGTTTGACACGGTGTTCTCCGAGAGCATCGTAGGTCGCGCGCAGAAAGCAAGCCAGGTCAAGATCACCGTTCACAACATCCGCGACTATGCCTTGGACAAGCACCACATCACCGACGACGCTCCCTATGGCGGCGGCGGCGGGATGGTGCTCAAGCCAGAGCCCATCCTGGGCGCGCTGGAAGCCATCCTGGACGCCGAGACCATCGCCCGCCAGAAGACTACGGGCGAGGTAGAGACGCCGGTCGTGCTTCTCAGCGCCGCCGGCATACCATTCAACCACAACTTGGCGCGCGAGTTCGAGCGCTACGGGCACATCGTGCTCATATGCGGGCGCTACGAGGGTGTCGATGAGCGCGTGAGCGAGCTGGCCGTCACACACGAGGTCTCCATCGGTGACTATGTGCTGTCGGGGGGCGAGATCGCCGCCATGGTTATCGTGGAAGCGGTGACGCGTCTAGTGCCCGGCGTGCTGGGCGACATGCGCGCTATGGTGGACGATTCCCACGCCAGCGGCTTGCTCGAGTATCCCCACTATACCCGGCCAGCCACCTACCGGGGCTTACCCGTGCCCGACGTGCTCGTCTCCGGGGATCATGCCCGCGTGGCGCGTTGGCGACGACAGCAGGCACTGCAACGTACCTGGGAGCGGCGGCCCGATCTGTTGGCCAACGCCGATCTCTCGGAAGCCGACCGAGCCTTCCTGCAAAGCCTACGGGACGAGGCTGAGGGCTCAACTTAGGCGCCTGGCGACGGGCCCCGATGCCAAGAGTCTCACCGTTTGGTGCCGCCCATGGACCATGCTATAATCATCGCTCGTGATTAGCGACGAAAGGCGATAGCGAACCATGACAGACATTCTTCGCACGCTGGCGCCCGAGCCAAACCCGAACATCCCCGCACTTCGGAGCGGAGATACAGTGCGGGTACACGCGCGTATCGTTGAGGGCGACCGCGAGCGCGTGCAGGTGTTCCAGGGCGTGATCATTCGGATGCGTCGCGGTGCCGACGGCGGTAGCTTTACGGTTCGGCGCATCGCCGCCAATGGCATCGGCGTGGAGCGCACGTTCAAGCTGCGCTCGCCCCGCGTGGAAAAGGTAGAGATCGTCCGCCGCGCCAAGGTGCGCCGGCGACAGCTCAACTACCTACGCAAGGCCAAGGGCAAAAGCCGTCGCCTCAAAGAGGACCGCAGCAGGCCCAGAGCTCAGTAGGGGCCAGCCCCGTGTTAGCCCGAGCTCTCATCGGCGGCGATGATGAAATGGGCGCTGACGAGCGTCACCTCTGCACGTCCCCCGCGCGTCATCCCACCGCCCTTGGGAGGGAAAATGCTCCACAGGCCAGACCTCTCGCTCGAATCGGCTCTGTGGCACGCGGGATACCGCGCGGTGGCGGGCATCGACGAGGCCGGACGGGGGGCTTGGGCGGGGCCTGTCGTCGCGTCGGCCGTCATACTCCCTCCAGACGCCAACGACCTCCTCGCCACGCTGTCTGAGGTCAAGGACTCCAAGCTGCTGACGCCCAAGGCTCGGGAGCGGTGCGCGGCCGTCATCACCCAGCAAGCCGCTGCCTGGGCTGTCGGATTTGCTAGCGAGCGAGTCATCGACACTGCCGGCATTATCGCGGCTACCCACACGGCCATGCGCCGGGCCATCGCACGCCTTACGTCCGCGCCGGACATTCTGCTCATCGACTATCTGCTGCTACCCGAAGTACTCACTCCCCAGATCGCCCACCCCAAAGCTGATGCCATCCATCTCTCCGTCGCAGCGGCGTCCATCCTAGCCAAGGTGGCGCGCGACCGCTACATGGCCGCCGTCCACCAGCTCGTCCCCCAATACGGCTTTGCGCAGCACAAAGGCTATGGCACGCGTGATCACCGCGAACGGCTGGACAAACATGGGCTCTGCTCTTACCATCGACTCACCTTCGCGCCTATGCGTGAGATGGTGGAGAAGCGCGATGTCCAGCCATGACAAACCGCTGCGTGACCATACCCTCGCGGTCGTAGACGTAGAGACCACGGGCCTCAACCCCGCCGGTGGACACCGTGTGTGCGAGATCGCCATTGTGCGGTACGAGCCGGAAAAGCCCGCAGTGACGCTCCAACAGCTCGTGGACCCCCAGCGACCTATGGACGCCGGCGCCTTGGCCGTCCACGGCATCACACCTGAGATGCTCTCCGGTGCGCCGCGCTTTTCCGAGATCGCATTGCGCGTCGTCGAAATGACGCAAGACGCCGTGGTGGTCGGG
>CAZTMY010000161.1:0-5774 GCA_964614895.1 uncultured Anaerolineales bacterium | reverse complement strand
GGCCACGCAGATGCCCATGTTGGGCGGGTTGCCCCAGTATTGGAGCAGGGGACCCAGCACGCCGATGACGGCGCCGACCAGGACGATGCCCCATCGCGAGGCAAAGAATCGGGTCAGTTGTTCGCGCACAAGTCGCTCCTTTGGCGTGGTGGCGCGCAGCAGCCGACCCGCTACACAACAGAAAACCGCCGCGCGCAGGCCGGCGGCGGTGGGAGCAACTCGGCAACGTTACCAGCTAGGGAGAGACGCCTCCCCTGACCGGCAAGGCCGTGGCGAGTGGCGACTAGCCGCGTTTGGGCCGCGCGCATGTCCCGAGCGGCGCCAACCGGCGCCGCAGGACGCTGTTCAGGTTCGCTGGTGTCGTAGCAGGTCCACGCGTCAACTCCTCTCTATGAGCGGCATTGTAGGGAGTTGCCCGCAGCTGCGCAAATCCTTGCGTGGGCTTGCGGTGCGCCGTCATCTGGAGTACAAGACATGGCGGTGTGTCCGCAACGTCAGGAGGTCCCATGCCCGAAAGGCGACGTGTGCCGTGGTCATTGGCCTTTCCGCCCGAGGTACAGACCGAGTACGTCGGTACGCGCCAGGGCGACTATTACCAGGACCCGGACGTCATGCTCGATACCCAGCTCGCCGCTCGGCAGATCATCCGTGAACGATATGGGCTGGAGGCGGTGCATCTGGCATGCACGCCGCCCAGCTATGTGGGGGCCGCGGCGCTTGGCGGCGAGCTGGTCTTTCCCGAGGATGACCAACCTATGCTGGCGAACCAGGGCGAGATCATCACGGACGTCGCCCAGCTCGAGGAGGTGACGGTGCCCGATCCGGCCACGTGTCTCGCTATGGCGCGATGGGTAAGCATGTACCACGCTATGCGTGCGCGGCTGCCTGAGGGCGAGAGCCTGGGGTTGGGTAGCGGCCAGCAAGGTCCGGTGACGGCGGCGGTGCTGCTAAGCGGGAGCCGATTCTTCATCTGGGTGCTGGAGCGGCCAGAGGCAGCCCTGCGGCTGCTGGAGCTCACCACCCAGATGGCAATCCGCTACCGCCGCTATGCCAACGAGATCATGGGTGTCTCGCCAGAGGACGTGGGGCTGGCCGACGATTTCGCTGGAACCATCGCGCCGAGGCTATGGCCGACCTTTGTGTTGCCCTTTTGGGAGCGGATCTATATCGCGCTGGGGACGGGTCGGCGCTACCTGCATTCGGAGCTGCTGCGTTGCGGGCACCTGCGCTTCTTGCGGGAGCTGGGCATCGTGCGATATGACCCCGGCACCGACCAGTACCTGACGGTGAAAGGCATCCTGCGGGAGACGGACGTGCCCTTTACATGGAACCTATTTGGCTCGCGGGACATGATGCAGGGCACGCCGGAGAGCATCCAGGCGCAGTACCGCCAGGCGGTAGCCGATGGCGCGCCGATGATGACGGCCGAGCTGTGCCGGGGCACGCCCGAGGGCAACGTACGGGCGTACCTTGAGGTGGCGCGAGAGCTGGGGTAGAAGCCAGGCGGAGGATAGAGGCGAACCTGTCCACGCCTAATGGTCCGCGCCTAGTGGTGCCCGTCTAGCCAGACACAGGCGTTGTGGACAAGAGTCGGCAGCCGGATACGCGTGAGGATGTCCAGGGTGCCCTGGCCGATGTCGCGGCTGAGGTCTACGGGGGGATAGACGTCGAGCGCGGCAAAGGCACGGCGTACGAAACGCCCCAGGACGTGCTGCGTGCTGTTGATAGCCCGGCCCGCAATCTCGCGACAGGTGGCATAGGCCGTGTCCGCCTCGTGTATCTGCTGCAGCACCCGGGCCATCTGCCATTGCTGGACGATGCCCTGGCCCTGGAAGGGGTTCTCTGGCTGAGCATCCCAAGCGGCGCGAATGAGGTCGCGGGCCATGGTGGGACGCAGCGTATCAAGCAGGTCGTCGCTGGTGATGCGACCGGTGCGTTGAACATGCCGGCCAGCCACGTGCAAGAAGAAGGCGAGGATCTCCACGCGGAGGCGCAGGTCCTCGCGGGGACCGGGGAGTTCGTCCTTCCAATCAGCATAGTCGCTGCGGATGATCTCTAGCAACGCCCAAGATCCCGCGACGAGGGTACCGCGCAGCCGTTCGACGGCAGGATGCCAAGCGCGTGCATGCCCCGCGGATTCACTTATGCGGTTCGGTAGTGCTTTCGGGAGCATCGACAGGCGTATGCTCCTAGTCAGTGCGCCAATCGGGCGTGGTTCGACGAGTACACAGGCGTGTTCTCTCTCGCGAATCGCTTCCTCCTCTCAGATTAGAGTGTAAAACGAGTTACTCCCTTATGTCAAGGTTGCGTGTGGCTGGGTCTATGCCTTGACCGCCCGCCACACCACTACGACGGCCATCCCCGCCAGGAGCAGCCACACGGCAATGATAGCGGCCGCCGCCACCCAGTTGCGGGCGGGTCGCTCCTCCGCCATCGCCGCCCGGGCCCGGGCGCGACAGTCCGCCAGCACCGGCGCTGGGATCATCCGCACCGCCAGCCAGAGCCCTAGGGGCACCAACACCAGGTCATCCAGGTAGCCAAAGACCGGCACCACATCGGGGATCAGGTCAACGGGGCTAAAGGCATAGCCGACGACGCAGGCCACGAACAGCTTGGCATACCAGGGCGTTCGGGGATCGCGGTAGGCCAGGTAGAGGGCATAGGTATCGTGCTTGAGTTGGCGGATGCGCTCGCGCCACCTGTTGATAGCTTTCACGTTGCTCCATGTGGTGCAAGGGGCGGTGCCAGCAGGCGCCCGCGACCCACCAGCCAGCCTTGCCCTTTATGCCAACGCCTCGGCTACCCAGGGGATGTCCAGGCGGTGCAACGTCGCCGGCAGAGGCACACCCGTCTCGGTATCCCAGCCCATCATCCCATAGAAGAGGGTGATCGCCTCATCCAGCTCCTCCGGGTCCACCGGGCGCTCGTTGAGATGCTCGGTCTCGAACGACTCCCGCATGCGGGGCGGCAGCGTGTCGTCCGCCCGTGTTAGCCCCTCGCGCAGGTTGAATGCCCGCGCCATCGTCACGCAGCGCTCGCCGGCCATCAGCAGCTCGTGTAGATTCGTCTCCCATCCCGTAATGGCTCGCACCAGGTCTACCATCTGCCGCCGCGACCAAGGGATGAACATGCAGTGCCCCAGCATGTTGTGGACCCACTGCCAGTTGGTGGTAGCCGTATAAGCCCACACCTTGGCGGGCGTCATCTCGGTGCGGCCGGCCTGCTGGTACACGCCAAGCTGCTGAAGGTTTTCGGCCAGCGGGTTCTTTTCCTGGCCTTCGTCCCAATAGTTGTGCATGTGGTCCGCGCCGGTGGGCGATACGGCATACCCCAGCGCTTGACCGTGGCGCGTGCGGCACTCGTGCATGGGGAAAGGCTGGCCCTTGACGTCGATGACGTAGGGCAGCGCCTCGGGCCCGATCTTGGCCGCTGCCTTGCGCGGCCCCTCGGCTAGCAGCTCGCCGATGCCCTCGCGCCGCGCGATCAGCTCCACGCAACGGACCATAGCCTCGGCGTTGCCAAAGCGCAGCTCTAGCCCGCCTGTATCCTCGTCAGTCAGCAGGCCGTTCTCATAGCACTCCATGGCAAAGGAGACGCACATGCCCGCCGAGATGGTATCCAGGCCCTGGCTGTTGCAGATCTCGTGGGCCTTGGCGATGGCCCGCAGATCGTCGATGCCGCAGTTGGAGCCCATCGAGCCCACCGTCTCGTACTCGGGCCCGCCATAAATGGGGTCCACGTCATAATCGTCGTCGTGCACCGCGACGACGCGCTTGCAACGGATGGGGCAGGCAAAGCAGCCCTCGCGGCCCGTGAGGATGGTATCGCGCATGGTGGCACCAGTGAGCTTCTCCGCGCCCTCGAACGCGCCATCCTGAAAGTTGCGCGTCGGCAAGGCGCCGACATCGTTGAGATCCATCAAGCCGCCATCGGTGCCGGTATCGTGGAGATTCTCGGCATCCTCGCGCCAGTGCTCGCGCATCCAACGGGCGAGCTCTTTGAGGGCGTCGGGGTCGGCGGGTTCCACGTTGCTGCCGCCTCGCACGGCTATCGCCTTGAGCTTCTTGCTGCCCATGACGGCGCCCACGCCTGTACGCCCGGCGGCATGGCGCAGGTCGTTGATGACACAGGCATAGCGAACCAGCCGCTCTCCAGCTATCCCGATCGTCGCCAGGCGCACGCGTCTGTCGCCGGTCCTCTCGCGGATGGCCTCCTCCGTGGCGCCCGTAGTCAAGCCCCACAGGTCATCGGCGGACCGTAGCGTGGCGCCCTCCGGCGTGATATCCAGCCACACGGGGCTCTTGGCACAACCCTTGACCACTAGCGCGTCATAGCCGGCCCGTTTGAGCTCCGCCCCGAAAAAGCCGCCGCCATCGGCCTCGCCCCAGCCGCCGGTGAGCGGGCTCTTGCAGCCCACGGCGCTGCGTCCCGAGCCGGCCACCATCAGCCCGGTGATGATCCCCGCGGCGAAAACCAGCACGTTCTCTGGCCCCAGGGGATCGGCGCCCTTGGGTACCTCCTTCAGTAAATAGTACGCCACGAACCCCGCCCCGCCGAGGTAACGTCGGTAGAATGCCTCGTCCGGCTCCTCGACCGAGACACGTCCCTCGGTGAGCTCCACTCGTAGAATCCGTCCCGCATACCCCTTCGCCATGACCGTCTCCCTCCGCTCTGCCATACCGTGAGATGAGGCGACCGTAGGTCACCATCATAATCGGGAGGCACGTCAGCGCGCAAGCAGGGGCGGATCCGTGCGCCTTCCTTCCGAGGCACCGGTATCCGCCCTTTCTTCTCCCGCCCCCCGCGCGCTCGCGCGTCGGGCTACTTGTGGATCAACTGGTAGAACACGTTGTACTGGTGCCCGCCCACGATGCTGAACGACGCGCCGCCGGGGTCCTCCAGCGTCCATCCTGTCGTCGGCGAGGTGATGCGCAATAGCACCAGTTCCCACTGCTCGGGATCCAACCCCGCCGGCAGGTCCACGTCCACCATCACTGGCCAGGCGCCATCGGGGTAGAACGTCCACATGGCTTGGGCGTCGCCGAACGAGTTCATGGCTGTGTAAAGCGTCTCCTGCTCTGTGCCGCCAACCCAGATGTGGGCCGAGATGCCATTCCAGCCGCCATAGATAATCACCGAGACGTCACTTCGCGGTCGCTGCCCTCCCTGTTCCAAGCGGATGTTATCCAACTGGAAAAAGGCGGGCCCCGTCATGCACTCGGGCACGTTCCACTCGAACACCAGCCGAATGCCCTGCCCGGCGAACGCGGATAGATCCACCGTGCCCAGCAGGTTGCCCGTGTCCGGCTCCGTGGGTGTATAGCCCGTGTTAAAGTCTATGCGCGGTTCGCCCCCCGGCGCCGTCAGGATCAAGAATCGCGCCAGCTCATTGCCGCCGCCGGACTCTTCGATCACCACATAAAAGTGCCGATCTTGGAGCTTGACCAGTTCTTTGCATGGCTGAAGAGCAGGGCCTTCCCCCCAAGTGATGTCCCAAGCTGCTCGATAGTCGAACAGCAGGATCGGGCGTCCCAAGGGCAGCGTCAGATCCTGCATCAGCCGGATGACGCCCGGACCGCAGCCGTCAAAGCCGGTATAGAAGGCATATGTGCCGTCGGTCGGCGCGCCGACGATGTCCAGGTCAGGCACGCCCACGCCCGCCACACCCACATGCATCGGCATGTAGGGATCATCCAGATCCTCCGCCACCCAGCCAGTCAGATCGCCCGTCTCAAAGCTGGGGTTGGCGATGGCACCTGCGGGCGGAGGCGTGG
>CAZTMY010000160.1:0-5793 GCA_964614895.1 uncultured Anaerolineales bacterium | reverse complement strand
CACGCAGCGATGGAGACGAACCAACGTGTCGTCGTTGTGGCCCAGCGTGACGGGGACATCGAGGATCCGACCTTCGACGATCTGTTCACCGTTGGCACCGAGGTAGTCATAGGTCGCATGCTGCGCATGCCGGACGGGACCACCAGTATTTGGGTGCAAGGCCAGCGCCGCGTGCGCATCATCAATCGCATCCAGGAAGAACCCTTCTTCTTGGCCAGTTGTGCGCCCATCGAGGAGACGCAGGGGAAGAGCGTCACGACAGAGGCACTCATGCGCGCCGTGTTGGCTCTCTTTGAAAAGGTGGTCCAGTACAGCCGCAGCCTTCCCGATGACGCCTACATCGCGGCCATGAACGCCAACGAGCCAGGCTGGCTCGCGGATCTCATCGGGTCCATCCTGGAACTCGATATCGATGACCGCCAGGAACTGCTCGAGATCGCCGATTGTGACGAGCGTCTGCAACGGATCAGCGTCATGCTCGGGGCTGAGCTCGATGTGCTAGAGCTTGAAAACCAGATCCACGACCAGGTTCAAAAGGAAGTGGATCGCACCCAGCGCGAGTATTTCCTGCGGGAGCAGATGCGCATCATCCAGTCCGAGCTAGGCGAGACGGACCCGCATCTTCAAGAGATCGAGCGGCTGCGCGAGCGCATCAAGGCATCAAAAATGCCAGACGAGGCGCGCGAGCGATCCGAAAAGGAGGTCTCACGTCTGGCGGCCATGCCATCGACTGCGCCAGAGGTGAATGTGATTCGCACCTACGTCGAGTGGTTGCTCGAGCTGCCTTGGGAAGAGTCCACTTCAGACCGATTGGACATCACCGAGGCAGCCAAGGTGCTGGATGCCACCCATTACGGGCTCCCCAAGGCCAAGGACCGTATCCTCGAGCACTTGGCCGTTCGGCAGCTTGCCGGCGACAAGGCCAAGAGCCCAATCCTGTGCTTTGTTGGACCGCCAGGCACTGGCAAGACGTCACTGGGGCGCTCCATAGCCAAGGCTCTCGGGCGTCGATTCGTACGCGTAAGCTTGGGCGGCATCCGTGATGAGGCCGAGATTCGGGGGCACCGGCGGACCTACGTCGGCGCGCTGCCGGGCCGCATCATCCAAACGATGCGCCGCGCCGGCACCAAGAACCCCGTGTTCATGTTGGATGAGGTCGACAAGCTGGGAATCGACTTTCGCGGTGATCCGGCTTCTGCGCTCTTGGAGGTGTTGGACCCCGAGCAGAACCACGCGTTCTCGGACCACTACCTAGAGATCCCCTTTGATCTCAGCAAAGTGTTATTCATCACCACAGCGAACCTACTCTCCCCCATCCCCGAGGCCCTCGAGGATCGCATGGAGGTGATCCGCTTCCCAGGCTACATGGAAGAGGAAAAGATACAGATCGCGAAAAAGTTCCTCATCCCCCACCAACTGGAATGCCATGGGCTCAAGCAGCTCCAGTTCTCCGAGGGAACACTCACCACGCTCATCCGTGAGTACACCGAAGAGGCGGGCGTCCGCAACCTCGATCGTGAGATCGCCAACATCTGTCGTAAGGTCGCTCGCCTCACAGCAGAGGGCAAGATGGTGCCTAAGCGCATCACACGACGCGCCTTGACCAAGTACTTGGGGCCTCCACGGTTCATGAGGGGACTGCTTTGCCATGAGGACCAGATCGGCGTAGCCACGGGCGTAGCCTGGACCGAGGCCGGCGGCGATACGCTGCTGATCGAGGTCTCCGTCTTGCCGGGCAAGGGCTCTGTACAGCTAACAGGTCAGCTCGGAGACGTGATGCAGGAATCCGCCCAGACGGCGCTGAGCTATGTACGCACGCTGGCCGATGACTATGGTTTCGGCGACTTGGACTTTGACAAGATCGACATTCACGTACACGTGCCCGAGGGAGCCATTCCCAAGGAGGGGCCTTCCGCCGGGGTCACCATCTCGGTCGCCCTTCTCTCCGCGCTGACAGATCGACCCGTCAGGCATGACGTGGCCATGACGGGCGAGATAACGTTGCGCGGTCACATCCTCCCCATCGGCGGGGTTCGCGAGAAGGCGCTCGCCGCGCGTCGCGCCGGGCTGGACACCATGATCCTGCCTGAGGACAACCGCGCGGATACCAGCGAGGTACCGGCCGCGCTGCGCCGTGGTATCAACTTTGCCTTTGTCAAACACATGAGAGATGTCTTTCCCCTCGTCCTCGGTGAGCCATCAAGCAAGGACGATTCGGATAATGACCAGCAAACGGCCTCCTGAGCCATGCCAAAGCGCTACCCACTCACGCGCCTCACGTATAGACTATGGCATCAGCTACCGAGAGAGGGGATAGGATAGATGCGCAATCGAGGATCCGTCTATGTCGGCCTCATGCTGATTCTGGTGGGCTTGTTCTTTCTGGTGGCCCAGACCAGCGGAGGGCCGCTGCAAGTCGTGACAAGATTCGACTCGGGTTGGGCGGCTTTTTGGCCGCTGATCATCGTGTTGACAGGGGTTGGCTTCTTGCTGCCCATCCCCATTTGGTGGGAGCAGCGCAAGCAGATCGCCGGACTAGCCATACCAGGGATTATCCTGCTGGTGAACGGCCTGATGCTCTTGGCCCAGAACCTTACCGGCGACTGGGCAAGCTGGGCCTACGCCTGGGCCGTGGAACCGATGGCCATCGGGCTTGGACTGGCCACCATGTACGGCCTGGGACACCGCCACCAAGGAGTCTTGATAGCGGCCAGCATCGTGGGGGGATCTGGCCTTCTCTTCTTCGTGATTTTTGCCTCGGCGTTCGAGGGCATCTTCCGATGGGTGGGGCCACTTGCCCTCATCGCCGTAGGAGCTCTGATCATCCTTAGAGGAGTGGCGCAACGCACAGACGTCGACGACTAGTCGCTCGTCCGACTACGCCGCTGCGCTAGGCACTCCAGGATGCGCGCCAGGTTCCGGCGCCAGTCGCGCGTCATATTCAGCCAGATGCGCCCTCCCCTAGCTCGCGCCGGAAGCGCCAGATCATCGACGGCGCGCACCTCCGCTGGGCTAAGGGGCTCGTGGCAGCTTAGAGCGAGCCGATCCTGCTCTACCCCGACTCCTTGGATGCCCGCCGCACGACCAAGCGCCCTGACGCGCAGGACCATGATCAGGTTGGCCACCGGCTCTGGCAGGGATCCAAAGCGATCCTGTAGCTCCCTCTCTAGCTCAACGATCCCATCAAGCTCTCTCAGCTCTGCCATGCGTCGGTACAGCCGCAGTCTCAGCCCATTGTCCTCGACATAGTCCTCCGGCAGATAGGCCGAAAGCGGTAGATCCACGGCCGGCCCAAGATCCTGAAGCAAGGTGTTCACCGCCACCTTGGCACGAGCGTTACGAGCGGCACGGTCGCCATCGCCACCATCCCGCATAGCTTGCACGGCCTCTCGCAAGAGCCGTGAGTAGAGATCAAAGCCAACAGCCGCGATGTGCCCATGCTGCTCCGCCCCCAGAATGTCGCCCACGCCCCGGATCTCCATATCACGCATGGCAACCTGAAAGCCCGCGCCCAGGGTGGATGCCTCCTGGATGGTACGCAGCCGCGCCGACGCCACGTCGCTCAGCGGCTTGCCCGGCGTGTGCAGAAGATAGGCATACGCGCGCTCAACACCTCTCCCGACGCGGCCTCGAAGCTGGTAGAGTTGCGACAGGCCGAACCGCTCCGCCTGGTCGATGATGATGGTGTTCACGTTGGGAATATCGAGCCCGCTCTCGATAATGGTCGTGCACAACAGGAGATCGCTTTCGCCGTGGGCAAATGACAGCATGACGCGTGCCAGATCCTCTTCCGGCATCTGACCATGACCGATCAGGATCTTGGCCTCCGGAACAAGCTCACGCAACATAGCGGCCACCCGGTAGATATCGTGCACGCGATTGTGCACATAGTAGATCTGGCCGTTGCGATCCAACTCGCGGAGGATAGCCCGTCGCACCAGCCGGCGTTCCCAAGGGGCGACATAGGTGCGGATCGGGAGTCGGTCCTCCGGCGGCGTATCGATGATACTCATGTCGCGGGCGCCGCCCAGGGCTAGATGTAGCGTCCGCGGGATGGGTGTCGCCGTGAGGGTCAGCACATCTACCTCGCGACGCATATCCTTTAACTGTTCCTTGTGGCCAACGCCAAAGCGCTGTTCCTCATCAATGATGAGCAGCCCCAGATCACGGAACTCGACGTCATCCGAGAGCAAGCGATGGGTGCCAATGACGATATCCACCTTGCCTTCGGAGAGGTCCTCCACAACCTGCCTGGCCTCGGCCCGCGATCGGAAGCGCGACAGCATCTCAACACGTACCGGATAGGCCCGGAGCCGGCGTTTGAACGTGTAATAGTGCTGTTGTGCCAGCACAGTCGTTGGCACCAGAACTGCCACCTGTTTGCTGTCCATCACAGCCTTGAAGGCAGCCCGCAGAGCCACTTCCGTCTTGCCATAGCCCACATCACCACAGATCAGTCGATCCATGGGCCGGGGCTGCTCCATGTCCTGCTTTACCTCAGCCAGCGCGCGCTGCTGGTCCCCCGTCTCCTGATAGGCGAACGATGCCTCCAGCTCGTGCTGCCAGACCGTATCTCGACCGAAGGCATAGCCCTTCACCACCTCGCGCTCAGCATAGAGTTCCAACAGATCAATGGCCAGCTTGCGAACCGAACGAGCGGCTTTCTCGCGCGCGGTGCGCCAATCGGCACTCCCGAGCCGATGGAGTCTCGGCGCAGGCCCCGCCCCGCCCACATACCGGGTCACCCGATCGGTCTGGTGCACGGGGACGAATAGGCGATCGCCGGCCGCATACTCGAGCTCGAGATACTCGCGCTCCACCGACCCCAGCGTCTTGCGCACCATCCCGCGGAAAACGCCGATGCCGTGCTCCATATGCACCACAAGGTCGCCAGGCGTCAGGTCAGCGTAGGACGTCTCGGGCGAAGATCGCCGTCGTCGAGTGGGATGTTGACGACGCAAACGGACCCAGCCAAAGAGTTCGGAATCCGTCAGGAGCACGGTGCGCCCAGGAGCGAACGACCAGCCCTCGGCCGCTGTGTCATCGACTAGTGTGAGGGATCCGGGCGACGGCGGCCGCTCAAGCTTGCTCACAGGGGACGCGTACAGATCGAGCTCTTTGAGCATCTCATGCACCCGTTCGGCCTGTCGCGTCACAGCCACCACGCGCCGACCATCGTTCCGCATGTCGGCCAGAGCCGCCATGATGTCGCGGAGATGGCCAGTCAGCCGGGGCGCTGGCTGAAACACATTCTGAGGAAACAACGTTTCCGCTTCACCCGTGCCGAGGCCCAGCTCGACCACACCCGCGCCTTCTAACCGATCGCGCAGGAGTTCCCACGCCACGAACGGTGCCGACGCATCGGCTGGCAGGTCACCAGCCCGAACCAGCTCGGCACGTAGCGCCTCGGCTTGGTTCTCGAGCCTAAGCACGGCGTCACGGATAGCAGCCAGGTCGGTAGCTAGTACCAGGGCACCCCCGGGGAGATGGTCGAGCAATACGGTCGGGCGGGGATAGAGATAGGCGAGATAGCGCTCCAACCCCTCATAGCCACGCCCTTCAGCGAGGGCCTCGGCCAGTTCGTCGAGAGTGGCTCTCGTCTCCGAATTGCAGTCAGACAGATCGGCGGCGCGCAGAGCCTCTGCCGCGGCGCCACCGAAGGCCGGCATAGCCTCTGAGGCGGGGAACAACACCGCAGATCCGAGCCGCTCTGAAGAGCGCTGGGTGGCCGGGTCGAACAGACGTAGCGAATCGACCTCGTCCCCGAAATAGTCAACCCGTAAGGGTTGCGCC
>CAZTMY010000159.1:0-5797 GCA_964614895.1 uncultured Anaerolineales bacterium | reverse complement strand
GAGCTCCGCTTCCTCGCGGACAAGCTCGGAGAAGATCCATCCCAAACCCTCACCCTCCAAGGTCCAGACGGGCCCGTGACGAGCACCGTCGAGGATCTCGTGGGGCGCTTGGGGCTTCCCGAACTGGGCGGTAGCTATTTCACCTTCTCTAACGAGAACAACTATATGATCTGGCGCTTCTTACAAGAGTGTCAACGCCGCGGCTGGCTCTACCGTGGTGTTGACGTGATGCCTTGGTGCCCCCGCTGCGCTACCGGCATCAGCCAACATGAGATCGTCACCGACGGTTACCAGGAGCGCACCCATCGCTCTGTCTGCCTGCGCTTGCCCCTGCGCCATGAGGAGAACGCGTCCCTGCTCGTCTGGACGACCACGCCTTGGACACTCACCAGCAACGTCGCTGCCGCTGTCGGCCCAGACCTGCGGTACGTGCAGGTACGCCAGGGCGACGAGACCCTCTACCTATCGAGGGGAGCTCTCGAAATGCTCCAAGGCGCCTACGAGGTGGTTCGCGAGCTCCCCGGTAGCGCCATGGTCGGCTGGACCTATGACGGTCCTTTTGACGAGCTCCCCACTTCCCAACGTCCTGGCGGCTACATCGCCCTCGACACTGACCTCGACACGGCCACCGCTTCTGCCGCCGAGGCCCACGTCGTCATTCCCTGGGACGCCGTCGGCGAGCAGGAAGGCACCGGCATCGTGCACATCGCGCCCGGCTGCGGCGCCGAGGACTTCCAGCTGGGCAAAGAGCACGGCCTACCGATCATCTCGCCGCTGGACGAGTCAGGAACCTTTATGGAAGCGTTTGGCTGGCTAGCCGGTCTGGGCGCAGCCGAGGCCGCCGAATCCATCTTTGGGAACCTCCGCCAGAAGGGGCTCCTCTACCGCGTCGACGACTATACGCACCGTTATCCCACTTGCTGGCGCTGCAAAACCGATCTCGTTTTCCGCCTCGTCGATGAATGGTTCATCAGCATGGACGAGCTGCGAGAAGACATGATCCGCGTGACCAAGCAGATCCGCTGGATCCCCTCGTTTGGCCTCGAGCGTGAGCTTGACTGGCTGCGCAACATGCATGATTGGATGATCAGCAAGAAACGCTACTGGGGTCTCGCTCTCCCGTTCTGGATCTGCGAGGACTGTGGCGAACTCTGCGTAATCGGCGATGAGCACGAACTAAAACAGCGCGCGGTAGCTGGCTGGGACGTCTTTGAGGGCCACACGCCCCATCGCCCCTACATTGATGCTATCGAGCTCACCTGCTCCAAGTGCGGTGGACGCATGCGCCGCATCCCTGATGTCGGCAACCCCTGGCTGGACGCCGGCATCGTGAGCTTTTCCACGTTGCGTTACCGCAACGATCGCGAGTACTGGAAGGAGTGGTACCCCGCCGACTGGATCAGCGAGTCGTTCCCGGGTCAATTCCGCAACTGGTTCTACAGCCTTCTCGCCATGGGCACCGTACTCGACAACAGCCCTGCCTTTCGCGAGAACTTTTCCTACGGCACGCTCCTCGATGAGGATGGTCGCCCCATGCACAAGAGCTGGGGCAACGCCATCGAGTTCAACCAGGCTGCCGACAAGATGGGCGTCGACGTCATGCGCTGGCTCTACTGTGCCCACAAGCCGGAGAATAACCTCCTCTTTGGCTATGCCCGCGCTGACGAAACACGACGTCGCTTTATCATCCCACTCTGGAACGTCTATAGCTTTCTTGTGACCTACGCCAATCTCGACGGTTGGCAGCCAGATTGGCCATTGGATGACCCCGGTGCGCCCGAAGGGCCAACGCCGCAAAGCGCGAACCCCTTGGATCGGTGGATCCTCGCTCGCCTCAATCAAGTCACCGAGACGGTCACCCAAGCCCTGGCTGATTCGGACCCCTACGGGTCAACGCTCGCCCTGGAAGCCTTCCTCGACGACCTCACCAACTGGTACGTGCGGCGCAGCCGGCGTCGCTTCTGGAAGAGCGAACATGATACCGACAAACAGACGGCCTATGTCACGCTCTATCACGTTCTGCTAACCTATGCCAAGATTCTCGCGCCGTTCATCCCGTTCATCACCGAGACGATGTATCAGAACCTGGTACGACAGATCTGGCCAGAGGCCCTTGTCAGCATCCACAACTGCGACTGGCCTGAGACCGATGAGGCGGTCATCGACGAGGATCTTCTTGCCCAGATGGACCTCGCCCGAAACTTAGCAGGCCTTGGCCTCAGCGCGCGCAACAGCGCCAACATCAAGGTACGGCAACCCCTGGCTTCCGCCATCGCCTGGTGCCCCGAGGGTAGCCCAACGCTCAGCGACACGATCGTCGACATCGTCGCCGACGAGCTAAACGTCAAGGCTCTCGCATTCGCACAGCGCGAAGATCAAGTCGTCACTTACCGTATCGTGGCCGACGGGAGCCGACTGGGGCCGCGACTCGGCCGTGATTTTCCCAAAGTGCGCGCCGCCCTGGCAGAACGCCCACCGGAAGAGATAGCCGCCGCCGTCAAACGCGGCCAGCCTGTCACCCTCACCATCGATGCAGCGGAGGGAGGACGCCAGATCACCCTGGCCCCCGACGAGATCCTCGTCGAGCCTCAGCCTCGCGAGGGCTGGGCCCTGGCCGAGGACAAGGGGATCCTCGTAGCCATCGACATCACCATCACCCCCGACCTCCAAGCTGAAGGATGGGCTCGCGACGTCATCCGCCAGATCCAGACGATGCGCAAGGATGCTGACTATGATCTGGACCAGCGCATAACGGTGGGTATCTTCGCCGATGGCGATCTGGCTCAAGCTCTCGAGCCCTGGCAGATCCACATCATGGAAGAGACGCTCGCGACGAGCATCCTCACAGCGGATGACAACCAAGCGTGGGATCAGCGCAAGAAACTCGGCCTAGACGGCCACAAAGTGGAGCTAGCGGTCCGAGCCGCGTAGCCTCAGATAGCAGGATCGGGGCGTCGCGAACGGCGTCCCGATCCTGTGTTCCAGCGATGTCAGAGCACGCACAGAATGCGAGTGCTGACTTGGGGTAGGGTGTCCAGCCTAGCTACTTTTCGCCCTCAGCCAGCTTTGCCAGCTCGATCCGGCCCACAATGATGCGCGACTCACCATAGTCCGCCACATGCTCCTGAAGCAGGCCCCACACCCGAACCAGCTCATCGGTCTTGCCCAAGCGAGATAAGGCCTCCGCCAGAGACTTGTCCTCTGCCGCGATACCGTACTGGCCGCCGGGCCAGCGACAATCAAAGTAATCATCATAGTAAGCACCATCCGGCAGCGGCACGAGCTGTCCCAGCCAGCCCTCCACTACGCGATCACCGCTCATACGTTCAGGCAACGGCCATACCTCGGTGAGCCTCTCAACCACTAACCGAGCGTCCCCATAATCGCGAACGCCCTCCTCTCGCCAGGCCTCCACCGTCACGAGGCGCCCCGTATCTCGCAGGGCAACCAAAGCATCCTCCACAGCGCCATCCGCGCCCCTCAATCCTAGCTGCTGTCCTGGATCGCTCCAGACCCGCGCCATGTCATCGAAAGCAGATCCTGTGGGTAAGCCATGCACTGTGATGACATAGCTACCGATAGCGTGGGCGGGCGTAGAGGTTGGCTGGGGTGTCCGCGTCGGCCAGGGCGTCGCCGTCGCCAACTTCTGAACGTACGCCACCCCGTCAGAGGCGACCACTAGCTCACAAACCAGGGCCTTGGGCCCATTCACCACTACACCGAAGCGATCCACCTCGGCGCTGGGAGCCAGACGTCGGATCCGTAAACGCCATCCTCCCCAGCAGAACATCGCCGGTCCACAGGCATCATCCCAAAGCGGTGCGTTTGTGCCCTCAGCGATGCCTTCCGCCACCAACTGGGCCCAGGCAAGGTCACGCAGCCATTCGGCTGGCAACTCCTCAGGAGGCAACGGCGTCGCGCTGGGCGCAGGAACGGGCTGCTTTGTGCCCACGGTGACAGAGGCCGCACTCAACGACCCCCCTGTCGCGGTGACGGTAAGCGGATCGCTGGTCGGCGCCATCAGCGTGCGGAAGGCCTCGCTCTCCACCAACACCGTGCACGAGGAGAGCAGCACGGCCCCCAACGCCACGAGACCCGCTTTCAAGAACCTCGTCCGCCGCGGAACCGAGCAAACGCGGCCGTCGTCTAAAGAGCGGCCACGACCGTACCGAGAGGACTGCCATGGCCAGCGGATTCGCAATCGTCGCACTCGTCGTCTCTCTTGGCCTGCTTGGCATCGATGGGAACCACACACTAGCGCTATCATACACAGCCAGATCTCAACGGCCAAGTCGCAACCGCCCCGGACGCCAAGTGTTTGAAAGAGCAGAACTACCAGTATGGAGCATCACACATGCACGCCCTTTCCATCATCGGCATTGTCCTAGCACTGGCCATGCTGGCCCTCGTGGGGCGCGAGTCCAGCCACCCCTAGCCTCGAGTAGCCGTCGATCCTGTCAAGGACGAACGAGAGCGGATCACCGCAGCGCAGAGGCGGTGATCCGCTCTGTTGGTACAGCCCCAAAACCTCGTGCCCTAGAAGGTCCGGTAGGCTTCCTGCTTGGCGTTGCAGATCGGGCAGCGATCGGGCGCATCGCCAACCAGCGTATGCCCGCAGCGCGAGCATACTTGCACGCGGTCAATATCCAGATCACCTCCGGACTCGGCTGTTGTCTTGGCCTCGCGGTAGAGCGTGGCGTGCGTCTGCTCCGCCTGCCAGGCCCAGTCAAAGCTGCGCGCTGCACCTCGCTCCTCTTGGAACTCGGCGGCCGCTTTGTATACAGGATACATCTCGGCCACCTCAAAATCCTCACCCTCGATGGCTATGGCCAAGTTCTCCGCGGTCGATCCCAGACCGAACGCTGCCCCAGCCATTGTCTGTACAGCGCCAAACTGGTCTCGCATGACCGTGAAGTGGTTGGTGGCGTGGATCTGCTCCGCCCAAGCGATGGCGCGAAAGAGTCGCGCGATGTTCGGCAGCTCATCCTTGTCCGCCTTGGCAGCGTAGATGAGATACCGCATATGCGCCTGGCTCTCGCCAGCAAAGGCGCTCTGGAGATGTCCAAGTGTCATGTCGTGCATGGTGACGTGTCCTTTCTCAACCGCATGAGCGGGGCTAGACGACCGCTATCTTTTTCGTGCTCTCCCACAAGCCGTGGATGTTGCACAATGCCACTGCATAGAAGGTACCTGGCTTCTCAAGCTTGACGCTGGTGACCACGGTGTGGTGGGTGTAGACCGGGCCTTGGTTGGGTCCCTTGGCGGACTCGCCATGTGCCGAGAACTCAAAGTGTCCCACCTGGTGGACGAACTTGCCTCCCTCAGGCTCAAAGTAGAGCGTGATATAGCTGATGTGATGTTCCGTTGTGTTGGGGTGGGCCACCTCTTTGCCCAGGGTGACCCTAACCTCGAACACCTCGCCAGCCTTGACCTCGTCCGGCGCTTCGATGACGGGCACGTGCTTTTCCTTCTTCCAGTCCGCGTGCTGCAGCTTTTCACCCAAGGTTACCATTCGTTGCCTCCTTCTCCGTGCCGGCAAACCTGCCCCAGGCAGAGCCTTACCAGCCGCCTCCCAGAATGCTATCCGCGATCGCGGTCACTCAAGGACTAGGTAGCGATACCGCCCGAGCAACCTACATTCTCGATTCATTATATCAATAATTAAGCCTCAGTCAAGGGAGGGTGTTGAAAGGTTCTACGTTAAGAAGTGTGGCGTTAGCACGGCGCCGCAGCATAGCTGGCTGAGTGGTTGGTCATCAGGATCCGGAGACCCAGATTCTCCAGATTGCGATAGCCA
>CAZTMY010000158.1:0-5804 GCA_964614895.1 uncultured Anaerolineales bacterium | reverse complement strand
CAGGCGGCACGGCAGGAGTTTCCCCGGTTTCATCGGGGCCAATGTCGGCAGGCACCGCCTCTCGTGTCCCCACCTGGTCGCGGGATTCTTCTTCGACGCGCGAGATGGCTCGCCGCGCGACGCTGGGCTGCTGCTGTGAAGGCGGATGGCTTGGCCGTGCCGCCTCCGTTCGTTGCTGGGCCAGCCGATCACGGACGTCTGCCACGCGGAACGGCGAAGGGGTCGGCTCGGGCGCGGGGGCGGCTTGTCGGAAGGCCGGCGGGGTCTCGCTGGCCTGCTCCTCGGGGACGGGTGGGGCCGTCGGTCTCGCTAGGACCAGGTCGGTTGTGGCCTCGGCGCGCTCTGTTGGCGCGGGCTGTGCCGGCCTCAGAGTCGTGACGGGCCGCGCCGCTGGGCGGATGGTCCTGGCCTTCAAGCGGGCGGTATCCTCCCGCGCGCGCTGGATCCACGTGGGCACGGCTTGCCGCTCGACCGTCGTGGGGGCCAACGGCCGCGTGCGTGACGTGATGCGCCGCGCAAAGCTGGCGGCGCGGCTCACGCTGGACGTTCGTTCGCTCTCGGCCATGGCCTATTGCACCACCGTCAGGCTCTCATACGCCAGCTCTAGTGTCTCGATAGCCACTTTGCTCGACGCGCTATCCAGCTCGGGGCCCGTCCACTTGACGGGATACGCCCCGGAAAAGTCCCACCGCATGATCTCCTCGCCTTGGCTATCCAGCATGATGATGGACACCTGTCGCCTGCTCTTGTCGATTTGTCCGGCCATGACGGCCAGGTACCATCCCAGCAGCTCGGTGCCAGAGACCACCCCTCGCTTGAGAGTGATGGTCCCCTTTTTCACGCGCGTGGGCAGGATGTGGGTCCCGTCGTTGAACCCGCCCTCTTTGCGCTCCTCGACCTCCATCTCGAGCGTGGGCAAGGTGCACTGGGTGAACGTTGCGCCCTCGATGCCATCGATCTGCACCACGAAGCGGAACGCCGGGTGCGCTAGCGGCGATCTATCGAGCTTGGGCACCGTCAGACCTCCTCCTCGGGGCCGGAGCTCAGCCTCGCATTGATATCGGCGATCTCCTGGACCCAGCGTTGCCGCTCGGCATGCTCGAGCCACAGGATCTCATCGCGGCTCCAGTGAAAGTGATAAGCGATGTACGCTACCTCCTGGTGGAGCCTATCAAGGGGGTAGCGCGTCATTCCCCCAGTGGCACCACCTCCACATCAAAGGCATGCCCACACTCGGGACAGGTGACCCGCATCAGATTGGCGTTCGGCTCGTTGATGCGCTGGTAGAGATCCTGCAGGTAGGCCAGGTCGGCCGAGAACAGGTTCTCCACGACGTGCGGCGTGATCTGGGTCAGAGACCCAAGCCGAGTGATGACGCGCGAGAGCAGGATGATGGTGAGATAGGCCTCGTTGGCGCGCACGCGAGGATCGCGCAGGGGCGCGATCTCATCCATGGCAGTGGCCAGGCGCATGGTACCCTCCCGATGCACCTGGCCTTCGCTGTCCAGATAGCCGCGTGGCAGTGTGAACGGGAACTCGGTTTGCATGCCAGCCCTCCGGCGTTAGCTGACGCGCGTCAAGCCCTCGTGCGTGAGGACCAGTTCCTCGATGCCGAACTCGTTGCTGTCGGCCTTGACCGATGGCCCCGACACCTTGACCGGCCACGCATTCTCAAAGTTCCAACGGGCTCTCTCTTCGAGCGACTGATCGAACATGACGATCGAGCCGTTCTTGCGGTTGTCATCCACCAAGCCGTCGACGATCTTCTGGCGCCAATCCCAGATATCCATATTGTCCGTGATGCCGCGCTTGAGGGTGATGTTCTCCCACTTGAGCCGGCCCGGGATCTTTTGGATGAGTTCGCGGCCGCGGTCGTCCACGATCTTGTGTTCGATGACCTCATGCTCGGAGCCGATTCCGGTGCATTCGGTGAAATATCCCGTCACGATACCCTGGATCTCGATGGCAAAGTGAAAACCTACAAGCGGATCGGTTCTGCTTGACATCTCGATGTCTCCTTCGCTGCAATGCTAGGTGCTGGCTTGTGCTACTCGGCGGCGGGCCCAGCCCACTGGCTGATGCGGAAGATCACAAACTCGGCGGGCTTGACAGGCGCCATGCCGATTTCGACGATAAGCTGGCCCAGATCGCGTACTTCCGGTGGGTTCAACTCGTCGTCGCACTTGACATAGAATGCTTCTTGCGGCGTCGAGCCAAAGAGCGCGCCAGAGCTCCAGACCGTCTTGAGGTAGGCGGTGACGTCACGTCGTACGCGCGCCCATAGGTCGCGGTCGTTGGGCTCAAAGACCACCCACTGGGTACCGCGTTCGATGGATTCCTCCACCATGCTGAACAGCCGACGCAC
This sequence comes from uncultured Anaerolineales bacterium, assembly GCA_964614895.1. Classification (GTDB taxonomy): domain Bacteria; phylum Chloroflexota; class Anaerolineae; order UBA1429; family UBA1429; genus DAIRUQ01. The sequence goes on along the minus strand of CAZTMY010000158.1, from coordinate 3,439 downwards.
GTTGATATAGCGCCAGGCGGGGTCGCTGCTCAGTGTGCGCGCGCCCCAGATACGAATGCCCCGTCCTGGGAAGGCTCGGATGCAGTTCACCCCGATAGGGTTGAGCATATCCTGCTCAGCGCGAGTGACCTGGATGGGTAGCCCCGTAGCGCCTCGGACGACTTCATTGGCGGGAGCTTTGTGGACGCCGCGTTCGGCGTCGGATCGGGCGTACACGCCGGCGATGTGCCCTGACGGCGGGATGCGGACGGTGCCGCGGCCCTTGACGGCGTCGGCCACCTCGATCCACGGGTAGTAGAGAGCCGCGTACTTGCTGTCATAGTTGGCCTTCATCCGCCAGTTGGCCATGTCTTGCGGGAGCAGGTTGGGCGGGGCATCCAGGATAGCAAAGCAGTACTTGACGTTCTCGCAGTGCTCGTAGGCCGCTTGCTGCACCGCCTGGACATCCTCGATGGACATCTCGCCCGCCTCGTAGGAGGCCATCAAGTCGGGCACGGTCAGCATGGTGATGTCATCTATGGCGGTCAGCCCACCAATGCCGGTACGCTCAGTCGCCTTGCCGCGATAGTCGTTGGCGGTGACGGCCCTGGTCTCGATCTTGCCGCCGGCCAGTTCGTAGGTTCCCGGCTTGGGCTTGCGCTCGGCTAGCGTGCCGGTGCCCTTGACCGCCTTGATAACCACTAGCTTGGATTGGGCCGTGGCGGTCTCGACGTTGTGGTCACCTTTGCCCAGCGTGAGGCCTGGGTAAGTCTCGGTGCCGGCCGGACTCTCGATGACGAGGGTGAACAGATTCTCGTCCTCCTCTGGCTTGACGGTGACCTTGATCTCGTTGCCGGCTGGCCCGCCGGCTTGGGCCTTGATCTCGAGTGAGCCGCCGACCTTTTCGCTCGCTGCAGGCAGCATGGCGGTGGCAGGGCTGGCCAACTCGGGATCCAGCGATTGGCCAAGCGACTTGACGCTCACGACGTAGCAGCGGCTGCCGCCGTTCTGAAAGTAGCCAAAGACCGAGTAGGGCAGATAGGCGCCCTCCACAAAGCCACCGAAGGTGTCCAGGTACTGGGACCAGTTGGTGACGGCCACCGCCTGGCCAGTGACAGAGGTCAGCTCACCATCGCCGTTGCGACGCTCGGCCTTTTCGGTATAGCCGACGAACGCTGCTACCGCGGTGCCCACCGATTCGATGGGCTTGGTGCCTTTGTCCTCCTCGACGATGTACACGCCTGGGGATTGATAGCTTGCCATCTCACGTTCCTTTGCACTTGGGCCCTAGGGCCATGGGAGTACGTCGGTCCGAGTCCGAGCAGCCTGGCTATCTTGTGATTGGTTCGCTTTACACCTCCAGATCCATATAGGGCGCGAGCCGATCCGGCGGCGGCACCTCGATCTGGCGCCTCTCGGTGCGCTCGTCGATGACGATCTCGATCTCGTGCGTGCCGGCAGGGACGTTGGCGAACTGGTAGCGGCCGTACTGATCGGTCTCGGTCGCCATACCCAGGTCCACCAGCCGGATGGTGGCGCCGGCGATGGGGCGGTAGCCGTCGTCCTTGGTGTGGACTATCCCCGCCATCTGGATGATCTCGTCCTCAAAGGGCATCTGGCCACGTTGGCCCACGGTGATCCGCTTGGTGAGCACCAGCGGCCCGGAGAAGCCCACGTCGCGATCCATGGCCAGCGTGACGACATAGTCCAGCGACGGACGGAGCTGGTTCTCCATGACCCCCCATAGGTCGGGCATATTGTCGATGGCCATGGAGGGCTGGGCCGTCTGCGCCAGGATGGGGTAGGGCTGCCCCCGAAGCTCGCCCTGCAGTACAGCCTCGGGCAGCGTCAGGTGGCGCGCCAGGGTCGCCAATACGCGCCACAGGATGGCGTGTTCGTCCTCGACCTGGTTCTGGGTCCACACAGTGACGAGATAGCTTAGATTGTAGCGCAACGGTGCCATGCGTCGGGTGCCGGTGCCATCTGAGCGGCGCTCGATGGACCATTCCCGGTTGCGTAGCTCTAGGTTTTCGCGGATGTCGTACAGGTAAAAGTTGACAGTAGGCCGCGTCAGCCCGGCCGCCCACTCGCCTGTCGGCTGGTCAAAGGTGATGTCGATGCTATGCTCGTCAAACTGGGCGTAGGTCATCACCAGCTTGCGAATGGTTTCGTCCAGGTCGTTGATCATGGAGCGGCCACCTCATCGATGCCTTGGGGAGAGCCATCCGCCAGGGCGGGAGCGCGGCGGAGGCTCGGGCTGCTGGTGTCCATCCACGTGGTTTCTAGGAGCCCCCATGAACGCGCGAGTTCCACCTCACTGGATGCCGCGTTCAGCCCGCCGCGGCCAATCAACCGATCGATGATCTGGCTGGGGATGCCACGCAGTTCGTAGCGAATGTGTGCAGCCGTGAACGGCGCGATATAGTTGATCAGACGGGCTGCTCTGCTGTAGTGACGTTTGTACAGCTCAATCTCGAACTGGCGGCTGAGCTCGTTGTACTGGGCGGGGTCCACCGAGCGCACCTCGTCGTTCTCGTGCTGCAACGTCACCAGGAGGCTGCGGAGGCCGTCGGCGTTGTTGGCCCGATGTGCCGCATCGATGGCGTTCTCATAAGTGTTCAGCGCGCCATCGACGTTGCGGGCCAGGGTGTCAGCCAGGGCGGCGCTCTCGGTGCGCGCTCGTGCGGCAAAATCGGCGCGCGCGCGCTGTTCTGCGGCGGTGCTCGCTTCGGCGCCCATGGAGGTGCCGCGCTGAACGGCAGCCCCCGCGGCCGCTTGGGCTGCGGCGACCATCGCCGCCCGGAGCGCCTCTTGACCGACCCAGCGCGTGACGGGGCCAACCCCTGGAATAAACGCCAGCACAATGCCAAACACGTCCGAGAATTGGACGCCGCCAGGGCTGGAAACCCCCGCAAAGTTCACAAAATTGCCCACGGCTCCGTCATAGGCCCGCAGGGTCTGTAGGGGCAGGCCTCCGGGCGAAAGCAGCCAACGCTGTAGGCGGCTGAGCTCACGGTTACATTCGCGGTCCAGCTCCTGCGGGCTAGCTGCCTCCAGCTCGCTCTCTCGACGAGTCAACTCGGCCTGCATCCTCTCCAGGTTCTCGCGTTGGGGATCTTCTAGGTCTGGCAGGGTCTCCAGCGAGGCGATCTGCTGACGCAACTCGACCGTCGTCATGGCCCCGATGGCCCCAGCGGTGGCCGTCTGCGAGAGCACATCGACCGTCACGCGACGGCGGATCGGTTGAATCTCTTCTTCCTGCCGTCGCAAGGCCTGAACGGGCTCCTCTTCCTCGGGCATCTCTTGACGCCGGAGGGTTTGTAGCTCCTCCTCTTCCTCGAGCATCTCTTGACGTCGGAGGGTCTGTAGCTCCTCCTCTTCCTCGGGCATCTCTTGGCGTCGGAGGGGCTGTAGCTCCTCCTCTTCCTCGGGCATCTCTTGGCGTCGGAGAGTCTGAACC
>CAZTMY010000157.1:0-5877 GCA_964614895.1 uncultured Anaerolineales bacterium | reverse complement strand
GGGGCGCTAGAACCGGAAGAGTTGGCTCATCCGGCGGCCGAGAAGGAGCGTGGCACCGCCGCCATGACCCTGAGCAAGCCCGTGCCGCGCTGGGGATTCATCCTCGCCAAGATGGCAGCCCTGGCACTGCTGCATACCACGGGTCTGCTCCTAGCAGCGCTGTTTGCCTATGGCTACACCTGGGTGCTGTTCGAACCGCTGCCCGTCGGACCCTTTGCCTTTGTGAACCTGTTGCTGTGGGCGTGGCTCATGGTCTATGTGGCCGTCACACTGCTGGGCAGCACCCTAGCAGCCAGCACCGGAGCAGCAGCAGGCCTGGCGGTAGTGTTCAGCGGCGCACTCTTGCTTGCCAGCTACATTCCAGCAGTGGGGCCCCTGGCGCCTGGCGGCCTGGTGGCCTGGGCCAGTGCCATTGGCCCGGGGTTTGAGGGACTCGCGCCGCTCGCCGACGGGATGCCCTTTGCCAACGCGGGAGCCCTAGCCATGGCAGCGACCCTGATCACACTAACGCTGATAGGCGCTGTAGGCGCCTTTGAAACGCAGGAGCTCTAGCCCCCGATCGATAGTGCACGAAAGAACTGCGCCCCCCTCGCGCCTCCAGGCAATGCTGCTCCAGGTGGTCCGCGCTAGCTGTTGGCCCCCCGTTGCACGCCCCGTCGGCTGACAGTGCCCACACCACTCGCATCGCCGCCAGCCATGTGGCCAAGAGTTGCATCCTTCTGCCAATGGGCTAGACTAGGTATCGGCGTCCGTAGCTAGCCCCTCCTCAAGCAGTAGGGGTTGCACGGCGTGATGACGCGTTTTTGTGCCAGCGGTAGAAAGGGCGAAACCGATGCGTCTAGTCGGCCAGTCAAAGCGCGCACAGGAGCGGTGTACATATCTCACCACGCCACACGCGACCTCTTCATCCACACCGCCAAGACCCAGTCGCCTGGCCCTTGACGTGATGATCATCCTTCTAGCCCTCCTGGTAGCAGCTCCCTGGGCACAGCCCGCGCGCGCAGATGGGCCTGTGGAGCTAGTCTATTTCGCTGATGCTCGCTGCACCTCTTGTGCCGAGATCCGCGAACAGGTGCTGAAACCCCTGCAAGAGCGCTACGGCGACCGGTTGCGCATAGTGGAACTCGACATCGCCGACAACGACGTCTTTGAGATTCTGCTATCTCTAGAAGAGGAGCGTGGCATCTATGGCGGCGAGATCCCCGAGATCTTTGTCGGGGATAACGCCTTTGCGGGGGCTGATGCCATCCGCGAGGGAGTGGCAGACGCCGTGGAGCGTTATATCGCGCAGGGCGGCGCACCGCTGCCCAAAGCAGTAGCCGACTATGTCAAGGCGCAGGCGGAGCCAACGTCCACGCGCGAGGAAGTAGCCCTGCCGACGGTGACGAAAGCCCCTAGCGCGGAGCTAGCCTCGGGCGACGGCGCTGTGGTTCATGCGGTGCTTTTCTGGTCGCCCACGTGTCCGGCGTGCCACTCTGCCATCGAGGAAGTGCTGCCAGCGATCCAGGAGCACTATGGCTCGGCTTTGGTGATCAGCATGGTGAGCATCGCCACGGAAGAGGCGCAGGAACTGTGGTTCCAGCTCATGGCCGATGCCGGCCTTGGTCGTGACCACGCCTACATCCCCATGCTCTTCGTGGGCGATCAGGTGTTGATCGGGTCCGACGTCATCGCCGAGGAGCTGCCGGGACTGATTGAAGCCAACCTAGCGGCAGGCGGCGCGGATGCCCCGGCTGCTCTGCAAGGCAACGAGCACTTGATCCAGCGGTTCAGCTCGCCCTCGGAGGAGCCCTCCTCCCCCACTGCCGCGCCACCCACACCTACGCTCACCCCCACACCGCCGGCCATCCACGCGGTCTTTTTCTCGCAGGTTGGTTGTGATATCTGTGATCGAGCCGAACGCGACTTGAGCTACATCGAGACCAAGTACCCTCAACTGGTAGTAGAGCGCCATGACATCCGCGAGGCCGCCACTCTCAACGAGTTTCTCAGCGAGCACGTAGGGCTTCCAGAGCACTTACGCCTCGTGGCACCGTCGTTCTTTGTGGGGGATGACTACCTGGTCGGAGCCGATGTACGCGTGGGCCCCATCCGGACAGTGCTAGCTCCTTATCTAGAGACGGGTAGCGAGCGCTTCTGGGAAGGCTACGAGGAAGGACTCCCATCAGCCGAAAAGTCTATTATCCAGCGGTTCAAGTCGTGGGACCTGCTCGCCGTCATTGGGGCTGGGCTTCTGGATGGCATCAACCCGTGCGCCTTTGCCACCATCATTTTCCTTATCAGTTACCTGGCCATTCGGAGGCGATCCAAGTCACATCTTCTGCTGGCCGGCCTCTTGTTTGCGACGGGTGTCTTTATCACCTACCTGGCCATCGGCCTAGGCATGTTCACGGCCATGGATCGGTGGGCACCGCTCGAGAGCATGGGGCGCTGGCTCTACCTAGTGACGGCCGTGGTCTGCCTCGCGTTAGCCTGGGGGAGCTTTGGCGACTATCGCCGAGCCCGCCAGGGCAGGCTAGAAGACATGACGCTCAAGCTGCCCGAGCGCCTCCGCAACCTGGGCCACGCGTTGATCCGCAAGCGGCTGGGCGCCCCGGGTGTCGTGGTCAGCTCCCTCCTACTGGGCGTCGTCGTCTCCTTGATCGAGCTAGCCTGCACGGGCCAGGTCTATCTGCCAACCATCGTCTTTGTCCTGGGCGTACCCGGGCTGCGCACTCGCGCGACTATTGCCCTCGTGCTCTATAACCTGATGTTCGTTGTGCCGCTGATCGTCGTGCTCTTCCTGGTGTACTATGGTACGTCCTCGCGGCAACTGGTCTCCTGGCTACAACGTCGAGCGGCGACCGTCAAGTTCGGCATGGGTCTCTTGTTCACCGGGTTGGGCGTATGGCTGATTTACAGCGTGGTGCGTGTCGCGGTGTGAGGACGTTGCCAAACCACGTCACGAGCAGAGCTGGCCTGCTCGGCCTCGCGCGCAACAGCGCCTGAGGCGACAGCAGCCAAAGGCCAGCGGGGCCAACGCCATACAGGACATTGTCACGAGATACCGGAAATGCTTGCGTGAAGACATGCGCTCCGCGCTCAAATCGAGTCCAAGCCAGGGCGTCCATCAGCGCGGAGCCCGGTTTGCACTAGCAGCTTTTCGCCCAGCGCACCCAGCCGAAGCCAACGATCACGGGCCAGACGCCGACGCCCCGTCAGAATAGCCAACGTCATCGTCGCTGTCGCTCGCAGCAACTGCCCTACGGTCCCTGCCCATGACGTGGCTGAGGGGATGAGACCATCTCGATACAAACGGTACTCTAGCAAAGCCGAGGCCGCAAGGGTGTGGCGCACATGGGCCATTGTGAAGCGGTCAGCCGCAGGATGGTGCTCCACGGTAGCGGCAGGGCACAGCAAAACGGCCCGGCCTTTCTCAGAAGCTGCGACCTTTGCGATGGCGGCGGCAGCCGCAATCTCCTCGCCACCGTTGTGTGCGCCCCGTGCGCCAAATCCCCGATGCAACGTGTTACCCGCGCGGCCATAGCGCACGGGAAAGCCCCCTATTTGCCACAAAGCTTCTCGGCGGGCAGACCAGTTCCCGCCCCAGGGGTAGCTGCGCCAATCCACAGCGGGAATGATCAGACCATTGTCCGGCAAGGGGAAGCCGCTCCAGATCGGCTCCCAGCCCGCCTGGAAGACCTCTGGTTGAGGAACTGGAAGCCGCAAGATGATCTTGCCACCGATCACCGCAGCCTCCGGCGCGGCACGCCATGCCCGATCGAGTGCAGCAAGCCAGTCAGCCCGCGGTCGGCAGTCATCGTCGACGCTGCAGATGATCTCACCTTGCGCGACAGCCACTCCCACGTTTCTGGCCAACGAGACCCCGGCAATCGGCATATGCAAGAGACGCACTTGTGGCCGGCGTTCACCTAGCTCCGAGAGTAGCCTCTCCAGAGCCTCTCGCAGAGGCCCAGCATCAGGGCTGTTGTCCACAACCAGAACCTCAAAGGCCTCCACATCGAAGGATTGCTGGCAAAGGGCCCTGATCGCAGCCATCGCCTGGGACAGCCGCTCAAGCGTGGCGACGATCACGCTGAAGCGAAACCGAGCTGGCGCCAGCGGCATTCCCTCCGCCAAGGCGGCTACCAGCCTGTGCCGAGCCCGCATGCCCACGGACTCGACCTCGTCAACAGACGGGAAATGATCGAGGAAAAGCGCATGGCGAAGGGGCTCACGCAGGAGGGGCAAGGTGCCGGGGAGTAACACGCAGGGGACCAGCTCCAACCCATCCGTGCCGCTTCCCGCTCGGGCCAAGGGCCAGGCGACCATATCTGGGGCGAGAGGCGGAAGGCTCACACGGGCATCGCTGGCATGCACCCAAAAGATCGGCCGCGCGAGGACGTCAGCTCGCACGAATGCCGCCAGGTTCGCGGGCGTCGGTGGCGAGAACTCCACTACCGTCCTCGCCATCTCGGGGCCACTTGCGGCTTGGCACCAACATCGAGCGACACAGCGGCAATCCTCGACATGCGCTGCTCATCACCAAGATAGGCTATCATCAACAGGCCATCCTCCATGCTAGTTCAGCTAGCGTGTTCGGGGCTAACGCGTGATGGCTCCTCCCTACGAGCGCGCACCACCCACCCGATCACGCCCATCGCCACGCCCATCGCTGCCAAGGCTGCGCCTACGCCAACTAGGTCCGCCAACCCGCCCAAGACTGGGGCAATCAACGCCATGAGCAACGTAGTCACCAGCGACTCGACCGAGAGCCCGGATGCCATCACCTCGTGGGCTATCTGATCGCTGATGTACGACACGGTCATGGGACGCCGCAAGTTATAGAGCGCAAACAAGGCCACATAGATCACTACCGCCACACCCGTTACCTGCGCCCAGGCGCTTATGCCAGCCAACAACAGGAGTATCGCGCCTAGCATGAACGTCGCGTTGATGGCCGGTTCCAGCGTTGCCAGCTCCCGAGAGAACCGATCAGCACTGCGCGAGGCATAGCTGTTCAAGAGATAGAGCGTGCAGTACACCAAGCCAACTAGCACCGCAGTCCGTTGGGTGTCTTGCCAGGTCAACAGCAGGGGCAACGCAAGGGCAATGGCCTGTAGCAGTGGCTGGAGATAGTCCTTTGTGGCCTTGAAGAACGCGTCGAACCCCGAACTGTTAAAGATTGCGCGGAGCGCCTGGGGCGACCTAAACACCCCCAGGAACTCGCGGAAAGTGATGCGCAGCCGAGCTCGAAGGTTGTCCCCGGCCAGAGCGATGATCTCACCATCCAAAGCACGCGGGTAGCCCAGCAGGTTGATCAGATCCAGCACATAGGGGATCGCCGCGGCGGCGAACACGTACCGGTAGCTCCCACTGATAAACACCAGGCCGGCGGCGAGCAGCGCGTTCAGAGCAGAGCCTAGCTGGGAGGCGGCCCGCGTCCGCCCATAGTAGGCCACCTTGGCATCGCTCATGTTGTTGAGCCGCAGGTGCTCTAGGATCAGCGCCTTGTGCGTGCCTGTACGTAGGGCCTCTCCCATCGCAAAGAGGAGCATCGCCAACGCAAACGGCCAGAACGATGGCCAAGTGAAGAAGATTAGGAAAGACAGGATGTAGACGACAAACGACATGACCATGGCGCCACGCCGGCCGAACGTATCGGCCAGCATGCTCGCGGGCAGCTCCAAGATGCTGGTCCCCAGGTCGCGGATGCCATAGAGAATCCCAATCTGCAAGAACGGCAATCCCGCGTCACGGAAGAACAGAATGAGATACGGCTCAAAGAACCGCAGGTTCTTCAAAAAGCCATAGAGCGCGAATCGGAAAAACATGGGATCGCGCTCTGGCGTGATGGTCAGCCGGGAGCTATCGGTTTGGGCATCGGATGGCATCATG
>CAZTMY010000156.1:0-5914 GCA_964614895.1 uncultured Anaerolineales bacterium | reverse complement strand
AAGGGCATCTGACCCCCTGATATCCAAAGCGCCCGACCTCCTCAAAGAGATCGGGCGCTCTTCTCTGAAGGATCATCCTGGCTTAGCGAGTAGCGCAAGCCAGCAACAACTCGGCTGCCGCAGCCATGTCGGCAACGGCTATGTTCTCGTTGGTCGTGTGCACCTCGCGCATGCCCGTGCTGATCTGGACCGTCCGCATGCCCCTCGCATTGAACACGTTGGCGTCCGAGCCGCCACCGGTGACCTTGTAGCGCGGCACCAAACCGAGCGACCGCATCGCCGCGCTCACGAGTTCGATCAGCGGATCATCCTCATCGAGCCGATAGCCGTCGTAGGCGCGAGTCACGTCTACGCTCACTTGGGCGCCGGCAGCATCGGCGCTGCGCTCCAGAGCCGTCACCATGGCATCGGTCTGAACGGCCAGCTTGCCCGCATCTCGACTGCGCGCCTCGCCCCTGAGCTCCACCCTATCGGGCACGATGTTCGTGGCCCTGCCACCGGAAATCACGCCAATGTTTGCCGTCGTCTCCTCATCAATACGCCCCAGCGGCATCGCCGCGATGGCTTCCGCTGCGACCCGAATGGCGTTGATGCCCTTCTCGGGCTCGACGCCCGCATGCGCCGCTTTGCCATGCACCACCGCATCGAGCGAGTTTTGCCCTGGAGCGCTCACCACCAGGGTCCCCTGCTCGCCCTCGGCATCCAGCCCGATGGCCATCCGCGCACGCAAACGCTCTACCTCCACCGCCTTGGCCCCCACCAAACCGACCTCCTCTTGCACGGTGAAGAGGAGATCCAGCGGGCGATGGATCCCGCCGCCATCGCGAAGGGTAGCTACCACCTCAAGGATAGCAGCGATGCCAGATTTGTCGTCCGCGCCCAAGATGGTGGTCCCATCACTACGGACTATGCCATCCGCCACCACGGGTACGACTCCCTCACAGGGCGTGACCGTATCCATGTGAGCAGTGAACGCCAAGGGCGAGCCTTCACCGTCCACATAGGCGTACAAATTGCCCGTCTCGTCGCTCACCACGGGGATTCCCAGATCCTCAAGGTACCGCCAAAGGTACGCCGCTATTTCTTGCTCGTGGCCTGAGGGGCTAGCAATGCGTACCAGGTGAAGAAAAACGTCAAGCAGCCGACCCTGATCGATCCTCACGAGCACAACTCCTCTCCCGAATGCGAACGATCCAATAGCTCCCGGGCGCTCTGCCGGGAAGTCTCGGTTACAGCACCGGAGAGCATCACAGCCAACTCGTTAACACGCTCCTCCGGGTCGAGTAGACGCGCAGTCGATATGGTCCGTCCCCCCTTGAGCACCTTGTCCACGCGAATGTGATGCTGGGCACATGCAGCGATCTGTGGGAGATGCGTAACGCAGAGCACCTGATGGCGACGAGCGAGACTGGCCAGCTTGGCCCCCACCACCGCGCCCGCGCGCCCTCCGATGCCCGCGTCCACCTCATCAAATATGAGCGTCGCCGTGGGATCCGCGGCTGACAGGACGTTCTTGAGCGCCAGCATCAGCCGTGAGGTCTCCCCCCCCGAGGCCGTATAGGCCAATGGACGCAGCCCTTCGCCTGGGTTGGCCGAGATCAGAAACTCGACGCGATCCAGCCCACGTCGGGTCCATGCGTAGCGTGCGTTACCCACGGGTATGCCATCCGCGTCTTCCGACCACGTGATCTCGACCGCGAAACGGGCCTGCTCCATCTGCAGGTCGGCCAGCTCTGCCATCACAGCCGACGCCAGCCCCTCAGCCGCCTCGCGACGTGCTTCGCTCAAACGTATCCCGAGCTCGCTCATAACTTGCACTAAGGAGGCTTCGCGCTCAGCCAGCTCCTCGACGTGCTCCTCCCTATGCTCCAGCCCGTGTAGCTCGCGAGCAGCACGTTCGCCATAGGCAAGGATCTGGTCGATGCTGTCGCCATACTTGCGCTTGAGCGTGGCCAACAGCATCAGCCGATCCTCGATAGCCGCCAGTCGGCCGGGATCGAACTCCACATGCTCGCGATAGTCACGCAGTTGATGGGCGACATCTTCTACCTGATAGTAGGCCGTCTCCAAGGCAGAGGTCGCTTCCTCGAGCGAGCTATCAATTTTCGCCAAAGCCTCTAGCGCCCTTACGGCGAGGCCTAGCTGGTCCAGAGCGCCTCTTCCGTCCCGGCCAGAAGAAAGTAGCTCGTATGCCTCCGCCGATTGCGCTAGAAGCTGCTCTGCGTTGCCCAGTACCTGGCGTTCCTGAAGCAGCGCCTCCTCCTCACCGAAATGTAATCGCGCCGCCTCAATCTCGTTGACCTGATACCGCAGCAGATCCTCGCGCTGGGCAAGCGTGCGCGAATCCTGGCGGATCGCCTCCAGCTCGCGCCGCAATGCTTCCAGGTCACGCGCGCGAGCACTGAATTCCTCGCGCAGCCCGTTGAGGTCAGCGAAACGATCCAGGAGGTCTACATGGCTACGCACCTGCAATAGCGAGAGCTGATCGCCCTGGCCGTGGATATCCACCAGATGTTGGCCCAAGGCTTGCATCTGCTGGGCGCGAATGGTGTGGCCATCGAGCCGGCTGGCGTTGCGGCGCTCGCGCGAGATTTCACGCGTCAACGTGATCTCGTCGCTATCCTCAACGACAAGGCCTTCCTGGCGCAACCCAGCGAGCACTTCTTCGGGCAGGTCACCGGCGTCAAAGACGGCCTTCACAACGGTCGTATCGCAGCCGGCACGTATCACCTCGCTTGAGGCCCGCCCCCCCATGACCAGTCCCACCGCATCCACGATGATGGATTTGCCCGCGCCCGTCTCGCCAGTCAGCGCCGTGAACCCAGGGGGCAGATCCAAATCGAGCGCCTCGATCACGGCTAGATTCCGGATAGAGAGCCGACGTAACAAGGTACTCCTTCTCACCAGCCACTAGCGGAGCCGCGCGACCACCGCTAGGCTGCCCAACCTCGCAAAGGCCAGCACCCGCAGATTCAGAAGCACGGCTACCACATCCCGTAGGCTTGGGCGCCGCAGGCTTGCTTCACCGCCTAGCGCGACGACCCCAATCATGGACCCCTGCAACGCCCCTAGCACGATGCATACGACCGCTGTCGCTTACACGGCAAGGTCACGCTTGCCACGCGTCACGCGCACCATCACCTCAGCGATGCCGCCGCCCCATGGCCTGGCCAATAGGGCAGCCCACAGAAGCCCGGGTTGCACCGCAGCGGCACCGGCGAAAAGGCTTAGTAGCAACCCTACGACGCCACCCACCAGCACATGAACTGGTTGAACCACGTACAGTGACGAGCGATTGACATAGGTGCACTTGCGACAGCGTAGACCCACGGGGGTTGGAGCTGCGCACCTCTAACATATGGGGGCGAGGCATTGGCTGCAACAGATCGGCGTCTCGATGTTCGGATGGGTCACGCAATAGTGGCGCAGAGCCGCCCTGGTCTATGGTATCGGACCTAGGTCCGGCCATCGCAGCCTCCGAAGCACTGTTTCGTAAAAGTGGCCATCGGCTCCAAATCGCACGAACCGTGCTCGCCGGTCGCTAGCGGTACACACCACGCGATCATCCACCTCCAAGGGTAGATCCTGCTGACCGTCGATCGTAAGCGTGGCGGCGCTGCCCTTGACCAGATGGAGACACACGCTACGCTGAGCGGCCACTACGATGGCGTGCGCAACGCTGAGATGGGCCGCCACAGGTGTTACCGTTATACAGTCCACGTCGGGAGCCACAATGGGGCCCCCTGCCGCCAACGAATAGGCCGTAGTGCCCGTAGGCGTTGCGACGATCTCTGCATCCGATGTACGCGTCATCACATAGCGACCATCAACGTCCAGCTCTACACGAATCGTGCGCGAGACGGCCCCGCGTGAGACGACCGCGTCATTGACGGCATCATAACTAGCCAGCTCGTGATCGCCCCGCATCACGCGGCAGCGCAGCATCATGCGCTCCTCCACGCGATACTGGCCAGCCAAGACCTCATCCAGGGACTCGGCGATGCGCTCCGGCTCGACCTCTGCCAGAAAGCCCAGACGGCCCAGGTTCACCCCCAGCACGGGCACTCCCGCCGCGGAGAGCAGCCTCGCCGCTCGTACGATCGTCCCGTCACCGCCGAGCGTGATGACCAGATCCAGATCAGGAGCGACCTTGCACAGCGCTTCATCGTGATGCGCGTCATCGCGCCACACGCGTATACCTCGCTCCTTGAGGAGAGCAAGGGTCTTCTCAGAGAGCGCGGCCGATTCCTCTCGACCGGCCTGGTAGATGATCCCAACGGTCTCGATGTTCATCCTGACAGCAACCCCGCTACATGATCAACAACGCTCTCCAATGCGACGCGCTCCTCAGGAGTGTCTCTCAGCATCGGATGGATCACGATCTCGCCGGCCTCGAGCTCCTGTTCGCCGATCACCAAGGCATAACGCGCGCCGTTCCGATCGGCGCCGCGGAACTGGGCCCGAAAGCTGCGGTCATCGAAGCTCATGACCGCAGCGATCCCTCGCTCACGCAAAGCGGTGAGCACACGGACAGCCTCGACTTTGGCAGCGTCTCCATGGTAGACCAGACTCACGTCGGGCTTGGGCACGCCAGGCACAGAGATGCCCTGCTCCTTCATCGTCAGCACCAGCCGCTCCATGCCAGAGCCAAATCCGATACCGGGCGTCGGGTCACCGCCGAGCTCTTCGGCAAGCCCATCGTAACGGCCACCGCCACAGACCGCATTCTGAGCGCCGATGCCCTCCGCCCACACCTCGAACACCGTCTTGGTATAGTAGTCCAACCCCCGGACGAGACGGTGGTTGATGGTATAGGGGCGATGCAGTGCATCCAGGTAGCGCCTCACCTGCTCAAAGTGTGCCCTGCAATCATCACACAGGTAGTCACTGATCTTGGGCGCCCCAGCGATTATCGGTTGGCAGCTATCTTCCTTACAATCCAGCAACCTGAGTGGGTTGCGCTCCAACCGGCGTTTGCAGTCGTCGCAGATCTCGTTACGGTGCCCCTCGTAATAGCTCACTAGCATACGCAGGTAGCCAGGCCGACAGGCCGGGCACCCCGTACTGTTCAGTTGAAAGGCCAGCCCCTTGAAGCCCAGCCGCTCAAACAGATGCCAGGCCACAGACATGACCTCCACATCCACAGCCGGGTCTTGAGAGCCAATAGCCTCGATGTCGAACTGCGTATGCTGCCGATACCGACCAGCTTGCACACGCTCATAGCGAAAGATGGGACCGATGGTGAACAGCTTGACCGGCTGCGGCCAGGTCTTCATGCCATGCTCAAGATAGGCCCGCACTATGCTTGCGGTAAACTCGGGCCTGAGGGTGATCCCCCGTCCGCCCTTGTCCTCAAAGGAGTACATCTCCTTATCGACGATGTCCGTGCCAGTGCCTACACCACGAACAAAAAGCGATGTTTCCTCAAAACAAGGCACTTCAATCCGGCCATATCCAAAAAGAGCCGTCGTCTCACCAATGCAACGTCGGAGATGATCCCAATAGGGTTGATCCTCCGGCAGCACGTCCACCGTCCCCCGTGGCGCAGTGTACACGTATTCCTCCCTCGACAACTATGCGGCGCGATTATAACCCAAAGGCAGAGCCCGGTCTAACCCTCGTGCTCTTCCATCTACAATGTCGCCAAGGCCTCTCAAACGAAAACGTCACCGAGAGGACAGCATGGCCAAAGAGAAGTTGGACCTGGAAGAACGGCTGAGGGGCGCTGCGAATGCAGCAGCAAGATCGGTACCGCAAGATCTCGCGAGCCGAAAGTGGATGGGTTCTGGACGCGCTCGAGTCGATCACGCGACTGGACCGCAAAACCATTATCCGCTGTCTGAACGGCAGCCATTGGCGGAAACGGCGCCCACGAGGGGGCGACGTGGCAGCTACGGTCCGGAAGTGGACGACG
>CAZTMY010000155.1:0-5972 GCA_964614895.1 uncultured Anaerolineales bacterium | reverse complement strand
GGGCACTCCCCGCCCCGCCGCCGCACGATCTGATGCGACAACAGCGCCAACTCGACGGTCAGGTCTTGGTTCTGCACGTACACGCCGGGATCCACGTGCAGCGTCGTCGGTGCGAAATTCCACAGCACGCCGATCCCCGCGGCCACCATGGCATCGGCCACTCTCTGGGCGGCCTCGGTGGGCACAGTAATGATGCCCATATCCACTTGGTCGCGGCGGGCGACCTCAGCCAGATTCTCGATGGGCTGGACGGCGAGCCCGGCCACGTCCTTGCCGATGACGTTCGGGTCGTTGTCAAAGAGGGCGACGATGCGCAATCCGCACGGGGCAAAGCCGGGGTAGGCCGCCAGCGCGCTGCCCAGATTGCCGGCGCCTACCACGACGCCCCGTTTTTCGCAGCCCAGGCCCAGCGTCAGGTCCAGTTGGTCGGCCAGAGCGCGGGCCTCATAGCCGCGTCCCGGGCGGCCCTCCTGCTCGACCCAAGAGAGATCCTTGCGCACCTGGGTGGCGGGGACGCCCGCGGCGACGCCAAGCTGGCGCGAGGACACGTACGCGATGCCCTTGTCGACGGCAACGCGGAGACGTCGCCGATAGAGGAGCAAGCGGCGCAGGCTGGGCGTGGGGATGGACTTTTGTGGCATCTCGCGCTCCTTGACGCATGGGCGTTGCCTGGCGAGGTCCGAGCCCCCGCCGGTTTTCGGCTGCTGAGGATGGCGCATCGGCGCTGGGATATGCAGAGTATACCGTGAGCGCGGGCGCGGGGCAAGCGTTAGGGGCGGGCGCCGGTGACGTGTCGTGGCCTTTACAGGGGGCTGTGGCTGGATTAGGATGGCGGCACGACGATCTTTGCGCGAGAGGAGTGTGTCATGAACTTGCTGGTGGTGGTGGCCGATACCTACCGGGCCGACTATTTGGGGTGTGACGGCAACGACTGGATCCGGACGCCGAACCTGGATCAGCTCGCCTCCGAGGGTGTGCTGTTCCACGATTTCTATGCCGAAGCGCTGCCCACGTTGCCGGTGCGCCGTGTGTTCTATACCGGGAGGCGCTGCTTCCCCTTTCGCTATTACCCGCAAAAGAGCGACCCGGTGCAGCTCCCCGGGTGGCACCCGCTGTTCGATGAGGACGTCACCATGGCCGAGTGGCTGCGCGATCGCGGCTATTGCACGGGCCTGATTTCGGACGTGTACCATCAGTTCAAGCCGGGCAAGAACTTTCACCGTGGGTTCCACTCGTGGCAGTGGATCCGTGGGCAGGAGCAGGATCCGCTGGTGCCCACGCCCGCGCCGGACGTGGACCTATCGAACTATGCCGAGGGCCGCTATGCCGAGAACGACCCGCGGCGGCGCATGGCGGCGCAGTATCTGAACAACCGAGCCTGGTGGCGGGGCGAGGCCGATCACTATGGCGCGCAAGTGCTGACCGCGGCGTCGCAGTGGCTCAAGGACTATGGGCACAAGCAGCCCTGGATGCTCTGGGTGGAGTCGTTCGATCCCCATGAGCCGTGGGACGCCCCCAAGGAGCTGGCCGACGCCTATATGCCCGGTTATGACGGCCCCGAGGTGATCTTTGCTCAGCCCTTTGTGGACCGGCACACGCCTCGGGAGGTGCAACGCATCAAGGCCCACTATGCTGGCGAGTGCACGCTGATCGACCGCTGGATGGGCAAGCTGATGGCCACCCTGCGAGAGCAAAAGCTACTGGACGATACCATCGTGGTGTTCACATCCGATCACGGCTGCATGATGGGCGAGCAGGGCGAGATCCACAAGGGGGCGGACCGGGTGCGCATCCAGGTGTCGCGGTGCCCGCTGATCATCCGCCATCCGGATGCCGGCTATGCCGGCAAGGTGGTGGACGGCTTTGTGCAGCATCAAGACCTGATGCCGACGCTGTTGGGGTTGCTGGGCGAGGCGTCGCCCGATCGCTGCAACGGCGAGGACTTCTGGCCGCTGGTAACGGGCGAGCGGCAGGGCGGCCGGCGAGAGTACGCCGTGTCGGGCTTTGGGTGGTACGCTTGCGTGCGCAACCAGCGTTGGGCCTATCACACGCCCTGGATCAAACTGGAGAACCCGCGCCCGCCCGAGCTGTACGATCGCGAGGCCGATCCCGAGGAGCTGGTCAACGTCATCGCTGACCACCCGGAGGTGGCGCGCGAGCTCGATGAGGTGTTGCGGGAATATGTGGGCGATTTCGAGGTGGGTGGCACCATCGGCACGGGCGAGACGCCGGCGGCCATCCCTGGGCTCAAGTGGTAGGAGAGCATGATGACGACGTCCGACGTACCGCGACGCGAGGTGCGCTGGGAGCGTATGTTCCCAGACGAGCTAGAGTCGGCCTTTGCCGAGTGCCCGCTGGTCTATTTGGCGTACGGCCTGTGCGAGCCGCATGGCCCGCAGAACGCCCTGGGGCTGGACGGCCTCAAGGCTCACGCCATCTGCTGCCGGGCGGCCCAGGCGCATGGCGGCATCGTGGCGCCGGCGGACATGTGGCATATCCACGAGATCGGTGGGTACGCCGTCTGGGCGCATCGGGTAGTAGGCGAGCCGGAGCGCTCGTGGCTGACGTGCGTGCCGCCCTGGCACCACTTCAAGAGCGTGCTCTACCAGATCCGCCAGGTGGACGCGCTGGGCTTTCACGGGGCGCTGCTGGTGACGGGCCACTATGGCCCCAACTGGGAGGACCTGAACGATCTGGTGCGCCTGGTGCAGCCGCACGTGAGCGTGCGCTTGCGGGCGTTGCCCGATTTTGAGGCCAACACCCCCGGCTTTGACAGCGACGGCAAATCCGGCGGCGATCACGCCGGCAAGGTGGAGACCTCGCTGCTGGCGGCGCTGCTGCCCGAGTGCACCGATCTTAGCCGCATCCCCGCCGATCAGGTGGACGAGCACCCGTTCGCCATGGGGACCGACGTGCTCCAGAGCGACCGGCGCGTGGGCGAGCGCATGGTGGCCGACGAGGTGCGCTGGCTCGGCGAGGCCGGGCGGGAGTTGCTGGATGCCTACGAGCGCGACCGTCCACAGGCGCGGTTGCGGACGTTCCGCGACGTGGAGCGGTTGTGGCGCGAGGTGGTGTGGCCCGAGCTCCAGCATTGCCGCTCCATGCAGGCGGCCTGGCGCAAAGGCGACGCCGTGCCCGAGGATTCGGTCTGGTACGACAACTGGGCGCCGCCGCCGTTGGAGGAGATTGGGTAGGGATAACCCGCGTCCTCTGGGAGAGGGGGGTGCGCCCGCCCGGCTGGGCACGGCATGCCGTGCCCCTACCAGAGGGTCGCGCGGGACGTGTGGGGCACGGCGATTCGGAGGGGAGGCGACCATGATGGCAAGATACGGCCGAGAGGTCTCGTATGGCCGCAGACGGCTGCTGCAGGCCATGGCTGTGCTAGGCGGGAGCGAGATACTGGCGGCCTGCGCCCGGGTGCTGCCGACGCCTACCACGGTGCCGACGGTGGCGACGCCCACGTTGCGCACGGCTGCGCCCACGCGCCGCGCCGTGCCCACACGTACGTTGCGTCCCACGTCAACGCGGACGGTGCCCGCGACGCCGCGCGTGACGTCGGAGGCCGAGCCGACGCCAGAGGGCCGCCCCGTGATGTGGCCGCTGAGGTGGGGCGTGGATGACGCCGCCAACAAGCCGCTGGCCTGGCCATATGTGCGGTGGGCGCCGGAGGTCATCGAGACCTTCGGCTTCGACTTCGTGGTGCATCACTACCTGCCGTCGCCGAACATCGAGCAGAATCAGCAGTACATCGGCGCGATGGACGCTTGGTGCAATCGCTATGGCGTTGGTTGGCTGGCCAACCTGGAGCACGCCAACTGGATCGCCTCGTTCGTGGACGAGCGGGGCCACGACTGGTTCAATCACCCCGACGGGCGACATTTCTTCCTGTTCCCAGACGAGGTACTAGAGGCGCTGGGCGATTGCCATCGGCTGTGGGGCATCCTATACGACGAGGCGGCCCACATGCAGAACTGCGCCAACTGCATGGCTCAGGGCACCGACAAGCCCTGGGTCTATGACCCCGCGGGCGTCGCTCTGGAGGACGCCGCCGACGCCTTTGCCAACGCGGTTGGCTCGCTGGCAGAGTATCACGCCGCCTATGGCATCTCCCTCTACAGCGAGCACGTCTTCCCGGTGCTGTTTCACGGGTTCGCGCGGGGCGGCTGGACGGCCGCCACCAAGATATTGAAGGAGAACTGGTCGCCGGCCTATATCGCCTGTGCTATGGGCGCGGCGCTGCAATACGGCACCGAGCTTTGGGTCACCCCGGACCTGTGGTTCATCGGCGACTATCCGGGGCATGACGCCGAGACCTACCGCTCGGCGCTGCTGCTGGCCTATCATATGGGCGCCGACGCCATCTATACCGAGAACCTGGCCTATGACCACGAGAACGCTGGGCGCGGCAGCTTGATCCAGGCGCGGGGGCACTCGTTCAAGGTGACCGAGCACGGCCGGGTGGCGCAATGGTTCCGCCAAGAGTATGTGCCCGCCAACCCGCGGCCCTACTCGTTCCGCGATCTGATCCCGCGGGTGGCCATCATCCGGCAGGAGGACGCCTGCTGGGGGCAAGCCCGGAGCTGGCTGCCGGACCGGCTGTTCGGCAATCCCGCCTGGGCGTCCACCGAGACCACCGAGGCCTGGCTGCGGCTGTGGCACGTGCTCTCGCGGGGGGCCATCCCCGGCGACTCGTTGAGCTGGCACGGCGGCAGTAACCGAGGCCGCGACTATCGGCTGTTCTGCCCTCTGGAGGGCGTGGTGGTGTTCGACCATCACGCGCGTCGGCCGCTCTTTGACAAGGCCGAGCTGATCTGCCTGACGGGCCTGGGCGTGAGCGCGCCTACGCTGCAGGATGTGGCCGAGTGCGTCGAGTCCGGCGCCACCTGCGTGACCCTGGCGCACCTAGCGCCGGCGCTCGTCCGTGCGGAGGCTGGCGGCGCGGGCGTGGTGGAGGCGGGGAGCGGGCGTTGGGTGGTGGTGGAGGATTTCCTGGACCCGCTGGCGGTGGAGGCCATCGTGCCGATGCTGCCCACGGGCAAGACGATCCGCTATCGCTTTGGTGACGTGATGGTGCGGTTCGCGCCGGTGGACGACGATCCCAACCGGCTGGAGGTGTCGTTCTCGTAGCGGCAGACCCTACAACGAGCTAGAAGGAGCGAGGATGAAGACGAGGATCGGTATTCGCTGGGCCATCAGCGCGGCGCTGGTGGTGCTGGGGTTCGTGGTGATCGGCACGCCGGCGGCGTCCCTTTGGGGGCGGCTGGGGATGGGGCTGGGGGTCGTGTTGCTGGCCGCGCTGAACGCGTGGCAGGCGCGAGAGCAGTAGGGGGCCGGCCATGGGGGGCGAGGCATCGGGCGCGGCGGGGGTGCTGCTCTCGCCGGAGGTGTTGCTCACGTTCCTGGCGAGCCTGGCGCTGTTCGGGCTGGTGCTCTGGGGCGCGTTGGCCTGGCGCGCGCGCCGGAGCCAGCGCGACTTGGCGGAGCAGCGCACCCTGCAAGAGGCGGCGCTGGAGCGGGTGCTGCGGGCGGTGGACGCCGACAAGGAGCAGGCCGTGGCGGCCTACGAGGCGCAGCTCCGCGAGCGGGATGAGCGCATCGCCCAGCTCGAGGCGCAGGTGGGACGGCTGCGCGACCGGTTGGCGTCGTCCGGGGTGCTGGGGCTGTTCGGCGGCAAGCAGCGCGATGTGGTGACGGCGCTGCTGCTGGAGAACGAGCAGCTCCATGAGCTGCTGGCCCAGCATCAGGCGGACACGCGGGAGCTGATGCAGGACATGAGCGCCAAGCTGTTGGACCGCATGGAGGCCCAGGCGGATCAGAGCGCCAAGGCGGTGCGCTACAAGCAGGCGCTGCTCTCGGCGTTCTTGCAGCAGGAGGAGACGCGCCAGATGCTGGACCGGATGCTCACCGAGGGGCGGGTGCCCCTGCCGGAGGGGGAAGAAGGGGAGTAGGCGCGGCGGGACGTGCGCGGATTC
>CAZTMY010000154.1:0-5997 GCA_964614895.1 uncultured Anaerolineales bacterium | reverse complement strand
CGCCAACTGGTCGTGACCGGGGGCGGCCATCTGACCATCCGGAGCGAGCCCCCCGCCCCGTCGGAAGTGGAGCTCCTGCTGCCGGTGGCCAAGAGTGTGCCGATTCTGGTGGTAGACGACAACGAGGATGCCCTGCAGCTCTACGCTCGGTATGCGGTCGGCACGCGCTACCGCCTTGTCTCCACCCCCAACCCTGCCGACATTCCGGCCTTGGTCCGGCGCCACGCCCCGCGCGCGATCCTGCTAGACATCATGATGCCGCAGGGCAACGGTTGGACGGTGCTCGGCGCCTTGCGCCAAGATCCCCTCACCCGCGGCATCCCCATCATTGTCTGTACCATCCTCCCCCAGGAAGAGCTCGCCCTGTCTCTGGGAGCGAGCGCCTTTGTGCTCAAGCCTGTTTCGCGCCAGCAGTTTCTAGCCGCTTTGGACGCGTTGGGCCAGCAGTAGGGGCCAGAATCTGCGTAAGTCCCTCGATGCACCGCAATAGCTCGAGCGTGCTGAGTCCGTCCCCCTGCCGCACTTCGAGCACCGGGCAGACCCGCGCCTCCCCCTCTGGGTTGCGCGACGAGACCACTACCACGGGGATGTCGCGGATACTTGGATCGTCGCTCTTTTGGCGAAGCAGTTCAAAGCCGTCCATGTCGGGCATGAGCAGATCGAGCAGCACAAGATCGGGGCTGCGTTCGCGCATGAGCTGCAATGCACGGCGGGCCGTGAGGGCCTGATTGACCTGATAGCGCTGATCCCCGGTGGAGAGCATGCGGACAAAGAGACGCAACACATCGGACTCGTCGTCCACCAGGAGGATACGGCGCACATGCACGCCAACATCTTGGATAGCTTGCTCGAGCTGTTCGCGGGTCACCGGCTTGAGCAGGTACTCACGCACGTGGAGACGCCGTGCTGCCTCACCGCGCCCAGGCAGCCAGCAAGAGAGCAAGGGTGTGACGTAGGGCAGCGAGGCCAAAGGCCCTCGCAGCCAGGCGTGCAGATCGTGTGGCGGCGCGTTCACTAGCAGAGCGTTGGCGGGCGTGCGAGCCAGCTCGGCATGGACGGCATCTGCGTCAGCCACGCCCACCACCTCGGCCGCCTGCACATAGCGACGCACCACGCGTGCCAGGTTCTCCTCTCGCTCGAGCACCACATAGCGAGGCCCTGGCGGCACGTCAGGTAGGTGAGCGGGGCGGTCGCGCGGATCATACTCCTGGTAGGGGCTGAACCACCGCCGCGCATCCGCGCCCAAACGCTCTGCAGCCGCCGTCCTCAAGATGAGCGGCAAAGAGAAGGAAAAAGTCGAACCTTGGCCGACGACGCTTTCCAGCCAGATGCGGCCCCCGTGCATCTCGACAAAGCGCTTGGAGATGCTGAGGCCCAGCCCCGTACCCCCCTTGTGGCCCCGCAAGAGGCTTTGCGCCTGGTAGAATGGCTCGAACAAACGCTGCTGCTCCTCGGCTGGGATGCCAGGCCCCGTATCACGCACCGCAATGATGGCCTCGTCACCAGATCGCTGCAAGCTTACGACCACCCCGCCCTGCTCGGTAAAGCGTCCGGCGTTGCCAAGCAGGTTGATGATCACCTGACGGATGCGGGTGGCGTCCACGAAGAGAGGCAGGTTCTCATCGGCAATCTCGACCTCGACCGACAGCCCCTTGCGCTCAAAGAGACCCCGGACCGCCTCGACGGCGCTGTGGATCAACTCACCAGCCCGAATCCAGCTGCGGGTCAATGCCACCCGACCCGCGTCCACCTGGCTCAGATCGAGCACGTCGTCCACGAGCTCCGATAGATGCAGACTGTTACGGTAGATGGCAGCCACATCAGCCAGCAACATGCCGGGCAAATCCGCACCATAGGCCTCAGGCGACCGCATGATCACCTCGCTGAAACCGACGATCATGTTCAGAGGCGTCCGAAGCTCGTGGCTAACGCGAGCAACAAACTCCTCCTTGGCGTGTCGTGCCTCTTCGGCCAGTTGCGTCATCATGGCCAGGCGGTCGGTCAGCCGTGCGAGTTCGATGTTGGCGAGGTTGCGATCCTGCTGCGCCCGCAGGAGGTCGACACGCTGGTCTCGCAGCTCTTGCACCTGTTGCCGCGCCAGATAATAGTGGCCCATGCCCCATTCGGCGGTGAGGTACAGCTCTCGGGCGAACACCCAACCCAGCACCAGTGCTAGTGCACCTATAATGAGCACGGTGACAGAGGCAAGGCTGGTGATGCCGCCCAGCCCCATCCGGGGGCCAAGCGTCGCCAGGAGGCCCACAAGCGCGATCTGCGTGGCAAAGGCCCAGCGCCACTCGGCCACCAGCGAAACCAGCAGCGGCACCAGTACGTAGAACGGTGCCAGTTCGGGCCTGCCAAACAGCGCCACTGCCAAGGATACGACGGCCAGCAAGCCAGCTCCCCACACGAGGTTGGCCCATCCTGGCCGTTGGTCTTGAAGGGCTCGGAACATGGCCATGACGATCCAAAGGGCTGCCAGCACTACCGTGATGCGTGGCAGCTCCACCCAGAGCTCCGTGACGTTGGCAAGTACATAACCAGCGAAGCTCAGCAAGAGCAAGGCAGACATGACCGTCTTGACGCCGCTCTCGCGCACCTCACGGCGGATCTGCTCCACGCCAGTCTGTTCCGCAGCAGCATCCAATGCCGTTGAGATCATGACTTTCTCCTCCAACCGTCCTCCCCAACTCGAACGCAGGTGATTTACGTCGCGACCCGGTTGCCAACAACCGTCTTTTGCGTGAACCCCTCGGTGCCACTACAATATAGGTAAGCGTTCGCTCCCGGGAGCGGGGCCGTGGCCTCGATCGGGTCAGGCTATCGCTGTCTGATCCTTGCTCCGACACACCATTACAGTTGCATCCTCACGGCGCTAGCCCCGATCCAGTCCGCCCCACACAGCGTTCCCCTCCTGGCTGTCAGTCATGGAAGGAGCACCCCGATGACCGTTTACAGGAAAGCCATTCGCCAAGCTCTCGACGATGGCTATCTCATCTCCCAAAGCGGCACCACCTGGCTCAGTTGTGAGGTCGCATGGCGCCGTCATTGTATTGCCCGTCAAGAACCCGCTGTTGTTGTGAGCTGTCGCGAAAAGTTCGCCGATGTCTACATGCTTCTGAACAAGGTGCCCCACGGCGACCTAGCCAAGCCCAAGCTCGAGAGCATCCTAGGAGAGCTCGAGACTAGAGGCGTACCAGAATCCCACGTGAACGTCCAGCGAGGTACCAAGGGTGCCCCCGATCTGTTCACGGGGCTTTCTATCGCCGATATCCTCATTGACGACGCCGTCGCGCTCGCACCGTACCTCCGCGAGCAGGGCGATGCCCTCTTGCACCAGCCCAACAGCCCTGCTGAGGTAGGTTAGGCAGCCGGCCAGATCATCACTGCGCTCACTCGGCGCCAGGTTCGCCCACACGCGAGCCTGGCGTCTTCTTACCCCAAGTATACCGAGCCCATCTTCTATGACCAACGATCAGCAAGGGGTAATCGGCCCTTGAGCCTCACGTTACGTGAGATCACAGAATGATGGTGGGAGGCGACGACGCCAACGTCCACGTTCACCGTAGGCGAGCTAGCTGCCATGGCAGGGGTCGATGTGCAAGTACAGGAGCTCGTCGGCAGACACCACGCCGCCATCGAGCATTTCTACGAGGCGTCATCCGAGCGCTACGCTGGCTTGGCGCAGCTCTATGGCAGCGATCCCGAGTTCCGTGCCTTCTACGATCGGTATCGCGAGGGGCTGGCTGCCTTTCTTTCGGGCGCCATGACCTACTATGCCATCAACATGCTTGGCGACTAGCAGCTCTCCGGTAAGGCCGGGAGTCTCTGGCCCGCTAGCCGTCCGCCGCGATTGCGCTCCTCATGGCGAGCCACCTTGCCAAACCACGCCTAGTGGGACACAATACGCTTGCCAGGCGCAATCGACCAACCCACACCGCAGGAGGCACCGTGATCTCGCTGGATCTGCCACCCCGCCCCCAAATGGGGGGCCGCATCTCACCCTATCTGCACAGCGTCTTTGGCGAGTTCTATGGACGCGTGATCTATGACGGCATCTGGGTCGGCCGGGACTCGACCATTCCCAACACCGATGGCCTCCGCCACGACGTCATCGCTGGGTGTAGGGAAGCCGGCGTCACGGCCATGCGTTGGCCCGGAGGTTGCTGCGCGGATCACTACCATTGGCGCGACGGGGTAGGTCCGGTGCGCCATCCGCGCCTTCACCCGGACCCGGACCCCGACCCCCTTTGGCGACACGACTTTGGCACAGATGAGTTCATGCGCTTCTGCGAGCTGATCGACGCGGAGCCCATCCTGATCGCCAACACCGCTACCGGCACACCACAGGAGTTCCTAGACTGGTTCGAGTACTGCAATGGCCCCGCCGAGACCCGCTACGGAGGCGAGCGCGCCCGAAACGGCCATCCCAAGCCCTACGATGTGCGCATCTGGGGCCTGGGCAACACCGATGAAAACGTCTGGCACGTGAACCATCGCGATCCCGAGGACTATGCTCGGCGCTTCCTCCAGTGGCGGACGGCCATACGTGAGCTGACGGGCGATCTGACACTCATCGGACTAGGGCTCAGCGATCGACACGGACGTCGAGGCTGGGTGGAGCGCTTCTTGGACTATGCTACCGCCGACCAGACGCAAAGGGGCCCCGATGTGCTTTCCATCCACCGCTATGTGGGCGGCGGGCATGGCCGCAACCCCGAGTGCGAGGGTGCTCTGGAGTTCTCCGACGACGCGTACTATGCCCTGCTCTCGTTGACCAGCCTCTATCAGCACGATATTGACCTGCACCGACGCTACATCGCGGAGCATACGTCGCCGCAATGGCCAGTGACCATCGCTTACGACGAATGGGGCGTGTGGCATCCCGAGGCCACCGTCGGCACGGGCACGCACCAACCACAGCCCTGGCGAGATGGCATGTTCGCCGGGTGCCTGCTCCATACATTCTACCGCAACTGCGATATCGTCCAGTTCGCCATGGTAACCCAGCTCTCCAATCTACTCCAGAGCCTCTACGAGACCGACGGTCCCCGCTTCTTCAAGACCCCCACCCACTATGTGCTGAAGCTGTTCAAAGACCACCTAGGGCAGCATCGCGTGCCCGTCGACCTCCCCCCAGATAGCGCCGCAATGCTGGACGTGTTTGCCTCGATGAAGGATAACGGGCGCAGGCTAACCCTTACGCTGATCAACAAGGCATTGTCCACCGCCTCGGAGGTGGAACTGCCAAGCTGGCTGCAAAGCTGGCGCATCGCCAAGGCCGATACCATCGCGCCGCCCGACGTGCGCTCGTTGAACAGTTTCGCCGAGCCGCAAATCGTAAGCGACCGACCGCTATCCGCGACCAGTGCCAGAATCCGCCTTGCGCAGCACAGCATCAGCCGGCTCGTGTTCGTGAACGAGGGATAGCGCACAACATGTGTATCTTTGGGAAATGACGAGCGGAGAGACAGGTTGTGTCCCTCCGCTACAGATACCGTCGGTGCTGTGGGAAAAAAGCTAGGCCTCTTCCCCACCCTCAGCAAACACGCGCTCACCCTCGGCGTACACGGCCGTGGGGTAGCTCGCTAGGCTGAACGGATCGCCGTTCCAGCAGACGCACGAGGCCCACTTGCCGGGAGCCAGCGTGCCCACCACATCGTCCAGCCCGACGATCTCGGCGTTCTGGCGCGTGATGATCTCCAGCGCTTGCTGCTTGGTCAGGCCAGCACGCAAGAACCAGCGCAACTGCAGGAGAAGCCCCTGTGTCGCTATAAGCTATTTGGCTTCTTCGACGTACCCTGAACATTGGAATGGCGTAGGTGTAGCCGTCAGCTGTCTTTAGTGCCACTTTAGAGGCTTCGTCACCATTTCCTGAACGCCAAAGTCCAGCATCATCCAGTTCGGCCCCCATATTGGTAAAATTATAGGTAACAACCTGTGGATTAACACCGGCTCCCTGACCTTGCACATTAGCACCATCTTCAAATCCAGCAC
>CAZTMY010000153.1:0-6013 GCA_964614895.1 uncultured Anaerolineales bacterium | reverse complement strand
CTACGGAAGCCGACGGGTGTGTCTAGTCACCCATCACCACACTTGATAGCGTAGACCCGCGGGTCCGGCAGGCTCATCTGGCACGTCTGGATTGGCCGTGACATCTCACGGTGCCGTGGGTACAATGATGCTTGTATCTCATCGGCTCTCGGAGGCTGCCATGCGCGCTCTGGTGCATACCCGCCCTAACAGACTAGAGCTTCGGGAACTACCTACGCCGCAGCCAGGATCTGGCGAGGTGCTCATCCGCACGGGCGCGGTCGGGATCTGTGCCACCGACCTCCAAATGCTGGCGGGCTGGGATCGCACGGGCTACCCAGCCATCCCCGGCCACGAGTGGGCTGGCAGTGTGGCCGCGGTTGGGCCAGATGTGGACGTCCGCCTCTTGGGCTTGCGCTGCGTGGGCGATAACATCATTGCGCCTGGGGTAGAGGTGGGCTTCGAGCGGCCTGGCGGCTATGCCCAGTACTTTGTGACGCCAGCCGCTCGGCTGCACTGTATCGAGGATGTGCCCTGGCACTTGGCGGTGCTAGCGGAGCCGTTGGCCGTGTGCCTTCGGGGGTTGAGGCGGCTGGATGTGCAGGATAGGGCGAGCGCCGTCGTCCTGGGCGACGGGCCCATCGGGCTCCTGATGGTGGCGGGACTGCGCCGCGCGGGTGTGCACCGCATTGCCCTAGTGGGGGGACGCGCCCATCGTCTGGAGGTCGCCGATGCCCTAGGTGCCTGTACGACGCTCGACTATCACACCACGCCCGATGTGGCTGCGGTTTTGCGTCGCCAACTGGGCGGTGGGGGCGTGCCTAACGTGGTGGAGGCCACGGGCACATCCCAGGGCATGGGCCTGGCCTTGCGTTTGGCAGCAAACGAGGGTCGGGTGTTGATTCTAGGTGACTATGAGGAAGCACGCGCGGATTTCGCCTGGAACGATCTGTTGCATCGCGAGCTGGCGCTCATTGGCAGCAACGCCGGCACGGGCGCTTGGTCCGAGTCCGCGGCCTGGATTCGCTCCAACGACCCTCTCTTGGCAAGGCTCGTCACGCACCGGTTCCCCGCGGAGCGTTACCAGGATGCCCTGGCGACGGTACGTGACCGAGATAGCGGCGCCATCAAGGTTGTCCTAGAATGGTGATCCGTTCGGGCTAGATGTCGTCTATGGCGATAGGGACGCCCCGTTCCGCCGAGCGATAGGCCGCATCCAGGATGGCCACCTCGTCCACGGCGATCTGGGCTGGCACGCGCAGTTGCTCCTGACCAAGGATCGCTCGCACAAAGTTGCGAGGCACCTCTGCCGCGGGCGCGACGCCTTGGGCCTCGATGGGCTCGGGGTCGGCGCCGGCAAGCAACATGGCCCGACCGCCAGCATTGTCCCAGGCGATGCGCACGACCCCCTCCTGGCCATAGACGGTGACATCGTGCGTATGGGCGCGCATGGGGAGATAGCTGTTTGCCATCAAGGTGCCCACGGCGTTCCCCTGGAAGCGCAGTGCGATAGCGTCCACCACATCCACCCGCGTATCGGCGTTGTCCATGTAGGCGAACACCTCTTGCGGCCGAAGGCCGGTCACCCAGAGCACGGTGCCCACCAGGTGCGAGGCCTGCGTGTGCCCCTCGCCGCCGCCCACGACAGCCGGGTCCGAATAGCTGGTGCGGTTAGGCGGCTGAAAGTCGGGCATCGCTTCGCGCTGGGCCTCCAGCCAGCTCGTATCGCCGCGGTACAGATCGATCACCCGCTGCGCGAACAGGGCGTTGACGGCGACGATGGGGCCCACGCGCTCACGAACCAGCTCGCGCGCTCGGTGGATGGTCCTGTTGAACAGGTAGGGATGCGCCACACTGAGGAGCAGGTTGCGCTCCTCGGCGATGCGGGCTAGGTCGCGGGCGTGCTGGGCCGATAGGGTGAACGGCTTTTCTACCAACGTATGCAGCCCGCGCTCCAACGCGCGGCGGGCATGCTCATAGTGCACGTTGGGCGTGGTGGCGACTATGACGGCGTCCAGCTCGCACTCGTCGAGGAGCTGGTCCACGTCGTTGTACCAGCGCGGCACGCCGTACCGCTCCGCTTGTGCCCGAGCCTTGGCCAGGGTGCGGCTGTACACCGCGACGACCTCCGCTAGTGGATCCTCGCTGAGAGGCGCGAGGTGACCACAAGTTCCCCACCATCCGACCCCGATAACGGCAATGCGTACGCTGGACATAATCCCCGTGCTCCTGATTGTGATGCTCGGTGACGACTGGCGTTAGGCGTTGGCTTGTGTGATCTGGTCAAAGAGGCGACGGTAGGCGTCCACGATGGCGTCCATACGGCGGTTCACATCCTCATCCACGATGCGACGGTTGGCATCAGCGTCATACCAGGCGATGGACTGGCGGATCCCCTGAGCAAAGGGCAACGTCGCGCGGAACGCCGGCACGGCGCGCTTGATTTTGGTGTTATCAAAGACGACGCTGTGCGCCTTGTCTCCCTTCAGATTCGCTCCCCAGTCGGGTGCTAGCGCTGCGATCAGGTCCGTGGGGATGTGCACAAGCTCGATCTCCACGCCAGCCGCCGCGGCGGTGGTGCGATAGATCTGGTCCCAGGTGAGCACCTCATCGCTGGTGATGTGATAAGCCTGGCCTATCGCCTGGGGCAGCCCGAAAAGTCCCGTCAGGCCGATGGCGAAATCGGTAGTGTGCGTCATGACCCACAACGAGCTGCCATCCCCGTGGGAGATGATCGGCTTGCCGGTGCGCATGCGGTGCAGCACCGTGTACCCATGCCCGCCGATGCTCGACGGGATCCACGTCGTCCCATACGTGTACGAGGGGCGCACGATGGTGACGGGGAAACCGACCTGGCGATACGCGTCCAGCAGCGCGCGCTCGCAGGCGATCTTGTTTTGAGAGTATTCCCAATACGGGTTGTGGAGCGGAGTGGACTCGGTGATGAGATAGCTCGAAGGAGGCTTCTGATAAGCGCTGGCCGTACTGATATGGATGTACTGCCCCACCTGGCCGTGGAAGGCGTCGATATCCAGGGCGACGTCCTCGGCTGTGAACCCGATAAAGCTGACGACCACATCGTACCGCCCGCGACAAGCGACATCTCGCAGGCGATTGGCGTCGTGGCGGTCGCCGTGGATGGCAGTGACGGGTCGGCTGAACATAGGCTGGCGATAACCGCGGGTGTAGATGCTGACCTGGTGGCCCTGGTCCAGTGCCCTGGCCACGCAGGCACTGCTGATGTTGCCGGTGCCGCCAAGGAAAAGGACTCTCATGGGTTCTTCCTTTTTACTGCTCGTCTGCATCGGGAAAGGATTCGCGGCTTTCGATGAACTCGATGCGTACGCCGTCGGGCGCCTCAATCACCGCTAGGCGCACGCCTGGGGCCGCGAGACTGGGCCGCTCCACGAACACGACGCCTTTGGCGTCCAGCAGGGAGGCTAGCTCGTCCAATCCTTGCACCTCAAAACCAAAGTGATCCAGCCCAAAGCGCGGCTGTACCGATTTGGGCAGGGGCAGCTCGCGTTCCAACTGGCCATGGATGACCAGCGTCGTGCCTTGTAGGTTCAGTTCGTGTTCGACGGATCCGCGAAACCTGCGAGTGGCAACTAACTCTGCCTCGAGCACCTGCTGGTACCAGGTAGACGTCATCTCCACGTTCTCGGCCTTCAGGTGGATGTGGGGGCAAGCAAGCGGTCTCATGGCGCTCCTATCAACTGATCTGCCAGTCGTGAACCAGATCGATGATAGCACAGGAATCCTCAGGGGTCCAAGGCTGACTGGCTCGCGACGTAGAGGCACCGTCACTTTGCCACGATTTTACGTTCCCTTAGTTGTGCTGGGCAATTTGGTGTGTAAAATGCGCTCTAGAGAATGGGAGGAGGATGTCGGGATGTGGCTCTCCGTTAACATGCAGCGCGTCGTTGACTTTATGGTGGGCCTCTTGGAAACGCCTAGCCCCACCGGCTACCACCAGGAAGCCATGCGGTACGTGCGCGAGCGGATGGATGCGCTGGCGTTGGACGGCCTCACGGTGCGTACAACCAACAAGGGCGCCCTCGTCTTTTCTTGGGCCGGCGATCACAATGATGCCCCTCGGGCCGTAAGCGCCCACGTGGACACTTTGGGCGCCATGGTGCGAGAGATCAAGGCTAACGGCCGCTTGCTCATGACGCAGATCGGCGCCTATGCCTGGCATTCGGTTGAGGGAGAAAACGTCACCATCATCTCGGTAAGCAACGGCGCGCGGCACACCGGCACCATCCAGACGGTGACGCCTAGTGTGCATACCAGCGAAGAGGCCGAGAAGGGCAAGCGCGAAGATGAGCGCATGGAGGTCCGGCTGGATGCCCGCGTCTCCAAGCGCGAGGAGACGGCAGCCCTGGGTATCGAGGTGGGTGATCTCATCAGCTTTGCCCCGCGGGTGGAGGTAACTAACACTGGCTATATCAAGAGCCGCCACCTAGATGACAAGGCTGGCGTGGCCGTGATCTACGGGGCGCTTTTGACCATGCGCGACCTGGGCTTGCGCCCGACGCAAGACACCACCTTTTTCATCAGCAACTATGAGGAAGTGGGCCACGGCGCCTCGGCGGGGATCCCCCCGCAGGCGAAAGAGCTGCTGGTGATCGATATGGCCGCCGCAACGACCGGTGAGCACCAGAACTCGGACGAGTACTCGGTGGGCATTTGCGCCAAGGACTCCTCGGGGCCGTATGACCTGGAGATGCGGCAGCGTCTGACGCGTCTGTGCCGCGAGCACCAGATCGCCCACAAGGTGGATACATTCCCCCATTACGGCAGCGATGGCAGCGCCTTGCTACGAGCGGGCGGTGACGTCCGAGTTGGGTTGATCGGCCCGGGTGTGGACGCTAGCCACGCCTACGAGCGCACCCACCGCGATAGTCTGGAGGCCACCATCTGCCTGCTCATACGCTATTTGATGGATGCCGGGGGATGATGCGAGCCCCCCCAAGTGGCCATACGGGGCAGGAGGGACCATAAGGCTCCTCCCGCCCTTTTTCATATGCTCCGTGCGTTGGCGATAGTATAGCTCGTTTGCCCTAGGCTACTGTTTACTCCAGTGAACAAAAGCATTGGAATGCGGCTCTTTTTGATGCTATAATGGCCGCGTTGCACAGCGAGGCGGGAGCTGATCCGGGAGGTCTTGTGATGGAATCTCACGACCACGCAGAGATGCTACAGGGCCGCGTGGCTCGTTCCCAGCTCGAGGAGGGCATATTCCTGGCACAACACGGCGATCGCGACAGCGCACGCGCTATCTTTACCCGGCTCGTTCACCGCTCGCCCGAGGACGAGCAAGCTTGGCTATGGCTGGCCTATGTCGCCGAGACGCCTGAGAAGAGCTTGCGCTATCTGAGCGAGGCGCGGGCATTTCTGCCCGAGTCCGAGGGTCTGGCTGAGGCCGAGCGGCAGGCGCGTGAGCGCTATGCCGAGATGACGTCCGAGTCCGAGGAGCCCGGCAGGGCGACGTCACCCAAGGCCAAGAGGCCTGCGGCAGCCGACGCTGTCCGTGAGGCCGCAGAGCGCGCGGGCACAACCGCCAAGGGGATGACCAGGCGTTGGGACACGTCAAAGGTGACGCGCGCGGCTGGTGAGCGTCTGCGTGCTGGGGCCCAGGCTGCCCGCGAGATGCTACCGGGCCGCATTCATGCGGCCAAGGCGGTAAGTGCCTTGGCTCAGGTGGAGAGGTGGGCCGTCTTTGGGCTGGCGATCACAGCCATTGTCGTGTTCCTCTGGTTAGGCGTGGCGCCGCTGTTGCGGGCGCGAGCGCGCGCAGTGCCGCCGCTGGCGCTGGCAGACGCCCCTCCGGTCACGCAGCCTTCCTGGTCGGCCGAGCAACGTGCTGTCTGGGCCGCTCAGTGGGACCAGATGGAGACCATCTGGTCGCAAGGCGACTGGTCGGCCGTCGAGAACCTGCTCGATGAGCTGCGGCAGACAGGCTGCCCTGACGAGGCCGCGCGCAAGGGGCTGGCCGAGGCGTATCGCCAGCTCGGGCTGGAGTATCTGGATG
>CAZTMY010000152.1:0-6016 GCA_964614895.1 uncultured Anaerolineales bacterium | reverse complement strand
GGGCCAGTCCGGCTCGTTGGCAATCACGATGCCGTTGCCCGATAGGTTGCGTAGCGTGTTGCTCTCGATGACCCCGTGGCCAGACTTGATAAAGATGGCGTACCGGCGATGATCCTGGAACGTATTGTGGACGATGGCAAAGCCTTCTCCGCAGGCATCGCGGTTGTACACGTGGTCGGCGGTGCGATAGTCGGCCCCGGCCTGTATGCCCGGCACGGCCCGATCCAACGTCACCAGCGTCCGACCGCCCTGGACGTCCATGGCAGCGATGGTCGCGTGCCCACGCAGGGCTCCAGTGATGGGGTCCCAGATCTCGAGCTCGTCGCCCACGCGCATCTGGCCGGCACCCGTGACGGCGATGCGCGTATCCGAGAACACCTCCCGGACCAGATTCGGTACCGTGTAGATGTTGATAGCGTCGTCAGACATGCCCGCAAAGTGCGAGTCCTCAATGCGTGGGCCGATCCGAGCTTGCTGGCAGTGCACGCCGTCAGCGTTGGTGCTGTTCAAGCGATCCGTATCAGGCGCGATGGTAACCGTCAATCCACGCACTGTGACATTGTCCGCCTGCAGGAGTGTCATCGCGGAGGTGGTAGAAGCGTACACGGTCACGTTCTCGATGGTCACGTCGTTGCCGCCGTGCACGTCCACGGCCCCGCCGCTGGCTCGGGCTACATAGACGAACGCGTCGCCTGGTTGCACCTTCTCAAGTTGTTTGCGGTAGTAGCCGGTGTCGATATGGGCGCGGTAGAGGCCATCTTCCATGGCCTCCCATCGCGCGACCATCAGGTGATCGCCCACGTCCTCGCGGAGCATGGCCGTCTCACGCAGGCGCACGGTGCCAAAGCAGAGCGGCGCCCGTAAGAAGAACCAGGATCGGGGGTGGGGATAGCCATCGTCCACGGCCATGTCAAAGGTGCCGGCTGAAGCATCCACTGCCGTGATGGTGCCTTGGCTAAACGGAACGGGGTCATAGTCGATGGTGATGTCGCGCAAGGTGACGTCGACGCAATCGTGCAAGAGGATGCCGCCCGAGCTAGGGTTGCGCATCACCAGCCGCGCACCGTTCCCCTCGATCCGTAGGTCCTCCGCGCCGCTGACGGTCAGGTGATAGCCCCCATCACGCCCGTCTACGAGGTAGGTGCCTGGCTCGAGTTGGACCACGCCTCCGGGTTCGGATGCGGCCTTGACCAGGGCCACGCGCAGAGCCTGGCCGTCGTCCAGGTCGTCGTCGGGCAGGCCGCCGAACTCGCGGGGCGAGATGACCAGCGGCTCGCTGGTCGGCGGCGCAGGGGAGGGGGGTGGTGTTGCGGTTGTGGCGCTCTCTGTGGTGGCCTTTGCCGTCGCTGAGGCTGTGGCGTCGGCTGCTGCCGTGAGCGTCGCGTTGGGCGCCGGCTCTGGGCCGACCTGCGTCGGCGTGGGTGCGCCGCATGATGCCAGTGTAAGCGCTGCCATTAGTAACAGGCTGCGGGCAAACAGACAGGATCGCAATGAGGATCTCCTTTGCGCGTGTAGCTGGCAATCCGGCTTATTACGGCTTGGACGCGATCAGCCGGATGTTGCGGGTGTATGGATTCATGGCGAACGCAGCTTGGCCGGGCGTTTCCATCAGTTCACCTTGAATGCGCAGGTTGGTGATGGTGACGTCCTCTACCAGGTGGTCCTCGTCACAGCCGATAAAGCGCGACTCGGGAAACGGCTGGCCGATGACGGCGATGTCCTTGAAGCGGATGTCGTGGATGCGCCCGCGCTCGCTGTCCTTGCTGTACGGTGTCTCGCGGATGATCATCTCGATCAGGCGGCCCAGCTCTGACGGCGGGATCTCGTTCTTGGCGATGCGTCCGTGCTCGACGATGGCGTCCTCTACTCGGATGTTCTCGAATCGGATGTCGTGCACATCGGCCCTGTCGCCGTTCTGGATGTCCATGGCGATATGAACGTGGTGGACGATGTCGCAATCCTCAAAGACGACCTTACGGATGTGGTCAGCCTGAGTCTCGGCGCCGATCTCGAGCGCGCGCCCCCAGTCGTTCCAAATGGTACAGCGGCGGGCGACTATGCCCTCAACGACTGGCAGATCGTCACTGGGCGTGTCACGGTAGCGGTTGAAGCCCTTGAGCACGATGCTGTCGTCGAAAGATCGTACGAAGCAGTCTTCGATGGTCACGTCCCTGCAGTTCACGATGTCGATGCCGTCGGCATTGTAGCGCCACAAGCCGATGAGCTTGAGATCGCTGATCGCTACGCGCTCGCACATAGCTGGCACGACTGTCCAGACATGTGGATCGCGCAGCACGATACCCCGTATCTCTACGTCGTGGCACCGGTCGAGAAAGACGGTGGGCCCCATGTCAAAACGCTTGATGACGCTCGAATCCAGGATGCCGCGTCCGAGGATCTTGATATCATGGGCTTGCTCGGCGTGGATCGCGCCGTAGACGATGGCGCCGCCATGGATATAGACCGTCTCGCCAGAGCGTAGCACGATTTCACCAGCATGGTGTACGCCTGGGCCAAAGTAGTGCCAAGTTGGATCAGCGGGATCGGGTGGGTTCTCCTCAATGGGACTGGCAAAGAGGTGAAACGCATGATGCCAGCCGTTGACCTCGACGACCACATGCCTGGGGCCCGGAAGTTGGAACCGGATAGTCTCGCCCTGCACATCGGGAACGATGCCCAGTGAGAGTGGCCGCACGGTCACATCTTCCACGTCACGACTTGACTGGAGCACGACCTTGGCTGGGCCTTCCAGGTCAACGTACGCAAAGGCGGCCATCTCGGTCTGGTCCACGGGGCGTTGGTAGCCTGGCCAGACCTGGTTCACCGGCATGGCTGAGACTCGCGCTGGGTGCACAAAGACGGGTTGCCCGTCCACCTGCAAGGTGTACAGGTCCGAGGGCTCGGTTCCCTCGGGGGCGGGGTAGGTGACAACCCGGCCGGCGGTGTGGTGGCTCATGATCTGTTTCCTCCTAGCGAGCGTTGGGCCGCTTGCGCGCTGGCCCCGAATCGGGCAGACTAGACGGAATGTGCATATCCTATGCGAGGGGCGACGCCGCATCAAGTGCGCCTGA
Organism: uncultured Anaerolineales bacterium; assembly: GCA_964614895.1. GTDB lineage: Bacteria > Chloroflexota > Anaerolineae > UBA1429 > UBA1429 > DAIRUQ01. The sequence continues at coordinate 2,945 of CAZTMY010000152.1, read as the reverse complement.
GCGCGGACGCGGTGTCGGGAAGCGATGGAGAGGAGACGCAAGGTGAAAGTGCTGCTGATCTCGGGAAGTCGGGACAGGGACGGGCAGACGGCGCGCGCCGCCAAGGCGCTGCTGACCGGGGCCGAGAGCGCCGGTGCGGCGGTGGAGACGTTCTTTTTGCCCGAACTACAGATCGAGCGCTGCCGCCAATGCGATGCCAACGGCTGGGGCGATTGTCGCGCGAAAGGCGAGTGCGTCATCGAGGATGACCTGCCGTGCATTCTGGAAGCCATGCGTGCTGCCGATCTGCTGGCGTTCGCCACACCGGTGTATTATGGCTCGCTCAGCGAGAGCATCCGCGCCTGTCTGGATCGCGTGCGCCGCGTATGTACTCACGAGGATGGAGCGGTAGGCATCCGGGGCAAGCGGGCCCTGGGTTTATGCGTCGCTGGCGGCGGCGGCGGTGGCTCCTACAACTGCGCGGTGGATCTCGAGCGCGCCCTTATCAGCACTGGGCTCGACGTTCTGAGTGTCATCCCCGCACGCCGCCAGAATCTCGATGTGAGTTGTGAGATGCTAGAGCGCCTAGGCGCCTGGGCCGCGCGCCAAGGCTAGGAGCCTTGGGCCTGTTCGCTGGCCTGCTTGAAGGCGTTGACTAGATCACGCCCATAGTAGAGTATGCTCTGGGCGGCGTACTCGTCGCCTTCGAGCCGTAGGTTGCCGACCATATAGGCCGTCTGCGCGTCGCGCGCTCCGGTGAACACCTGGTGTAGCAGGTCACCCGACAGGCAGATAGTAACCTGGGCGCCCTCAGTGGTGCCTTTTTCCCAAGAGACGTCACCCTCGGCAAAGCGCAGCTTGAAGGTTGCGGCAGGATCCGTCACTTTGAACCCAACCGTGCGCTTGGCGTACTGGATGCGTCGCTTGAAGGCTTCGTTCTCTTGCAAGTTGTTGACCATGGCGTCGATGACGTCGTAGAGGGCTTCGGCTGATTCATACTGGGCCATGTCTGCTAGCTCCTTTGATTCCTACCACCCGTCTAGGCCATCTTAGCCCGGGTTGGCGGCAAAAGCAAGCACGATTTGCGGGAGGGCATCATGAAGGCTGAAATCCGCGCACAGGGGCCAGCGATAGCTCTTGTACCGGCCACGATTCTGGGGCAGAACCTGGAGATGGCTGGGGATACGGCGGCGGGCCTTGCTACTGACCGGCTATCGAACAGCCGCTTCCTGGGCCCGGCTGACCCAACGACCGGCCTGGCGCCTGGGTGGCAGCCCGGCATGAGCCACAACTGCCCAGGCGTTCGCTTTGAACTGACGGCCGGCATGAGCTTGAGCGGGTATTGGTCGCAGTTGATCCACAACTACAGCGGGCGTCGTGGCGTTGGGATGCTGCAGACACGGCGTTGGGTCCGGGCGGGGGAGCGGCTCGCCGTCACTCTCTGGGCGCGGGCGCAACATCGGCCAGCTACGCTGCGCGTTGGCTTGCAGCCGCTGGGCGCCCGAGAGCTGGCCTATGACGAGCAGGATATTCGCGTGGAGGCGACCTACTGGCGGCGCTATGAGACGCTGCTGAGCGTGCCAAAGGATGACGACGAGGCCGTCTTTACCTGTATGATGAACGAGCCGGGCATGGTGTGGCTGGACCAGATCCATCTCCGGCCGGAGGGAGCCGGCACGATCCGTCCGGATCTCATCGAGTTGTGGCGGGAGCTGGGTATGCCCGTGCTGCGCTTCCCGGGTGGGTGTATCTCGACCAACTATCACTGGCGTTTGGGCATGGGGCCGCAGCATCTGAGACCCGTGATGCCCGATCCCGTCTTCAAGTGGGATACCTCCTACGAGTTTGGGACTGATGAATACCTGACCATCTGCCGCGATTTGGGGATCAGGCCGCACCTGACGGTCAACGTCGGCAGCGGAACGCCTGACGAGGCGGCGGCGTGGGCGGCGTACTGCCACTCGTGGTACGCGGATCAGGACCTAGAGCCGCCGTCTGCCTATATCGGCATTGGTAACGAGCACTGGGGAGCGTGGGAGCTGGGCAATATGACCGGCGAGATGTATGTGCATGCTCTGCGCGACTATGTCCCCGGGATCCGCGACGCGTATCCGGAGGCGCGGATCATCGCATTGGGACCAAAGATGGGCGAGGCGCTACTTCCCCAGGAGCGTCTGCCGTGGCGTCAGCCCGTGCTTGACGAGGCCGCCGATCTCGTGGACCTCTTGGCCCTGCAGCATTATGTGGGGGTCCAGAACGAGGATGCTGCGCTGGAGCTAGCACAGGCGCTGCGTGGGCTCGATGCTATGGCAGCGGAGGTCAGCGAGCTCATCGCGGACTGCCAGGCTGCCGGTGGCCGGATCCACGCGGCTGTCACCGAGTGGAATTTGTGGCGGCAAGCCTCGCACCACGACGAGCGCGGCTTTTTTGAGCCCCAGGACGTGACCCACGCTCTGTTTGTGGCAGCGGCTCTCAACCAGTTCTGTCGTCTGGCGCCTGGGCTGGAGCTGACCAATCACTATCATCTGGTGAATCCGATGGGCCTGTACATCAGCCGGGGGCCGGAATTGCAGGTAGCGCCCACGGTTGACGTCTTCCGTCTATATGGACGGGCTCTGCCCGGGCGACGTATACCGATCGACGTGAGATCGCCCAGTCTGGGTGAGACGGGCGAGGCTGTTGGGATTGCTGCTGTGGATGCCGTATGCATCAAAGGGGAGCGCGAGAGCTGGCTGTTGGCCGCCAACCGGCATGCTTCGCAAGACGTCCAGACGGAGCTGATAGGGCTGGGGGATATCCGAGAGGTTGTGGCGCTCGTGGGGGCTCCCGATGGTGCAACCTGGTCACCATGCGAGCTCACCTGGAGCGCGAACTGGTTGGGCATCCCGCCTCAGGCGGTGGTGGGGGTACGCCTGGGCTACGCCTAGGCATAACGAAACTGCGCCGGGCCACGGTATCCCGGCGCG
>CAZTMY010000151.1:0-6034 GCA_964614895.1 uncultured Anaerolineales bacterium | reverse complement strand
ACCATCCTGGTTGCGCGGATCCCCGGTATAGTCTACCACCATCACGCCGACCGGCGCGTTGGTGCGATAGGCCTTGACCGAGTCCGCAATGACCAAGACGTAGGCCACAGGCGCGGCCGGCCCTGGGTCGTGCGTCGCCATCCAGGCGAACGGCGAGTTGAGGGCATCATAGGTGCGACGCGGGTTGACACCGGGCGTGCCCAACGCATCCCAGCTCACGAGCTGGTAGTCAAAGACGCTGGATCCGGGCTCCACGTCGAGGATGGACGTCGGAATGTACCACTCCATATAGGACGCATTGAAATCCGCCAAGATTGTGTAGGGGCTACCCAGATAGGTCAAGCCTGTAGATAGATCCAGCAAGACCACAATCCAGGTGTTGTCGTCAACGCCGCTCGCTAGCGCGCCATAGTTGTAGTTGAACAACACATAGTCGTTCGTGCCATCCTGATCGGCGTCCACGTACAGGTCAAACTCGGCAAAGTAGGGCTGCGGGACGTGCCACCAATCCCAGGTATTGATGGCCACATCGATCATGGGCCCGTAGGTATAATCATCCCACTGGTAGTCCATGCCGAATAGCCGCACATCGCCAGAGCCCTGCAACGCGGGATCGGGCGCGTCGTTGGCGATCAGCGCCGGATACACCCACAAGGAGGAGGTGTACGGCCCGCTGTGCGTCGTCGTGATCACGGCCATGTCCTCCAGCGGATGCGTGATCACGCCGCTGGACTCGATCTCGAGGCTAGTGTACGGCTTGAGCTGGAAGTAGAACGGCACCCCTGCCAAAGCGGTACCCGTGACGGGCTCCGTCGCGTCAAAGACGCCTATGGCACCATAGTACTCCTCAAGGTATCCATAGTCCCAACTGTCGTACACCTGGGTCAGGTCCAAGTTCACGGTTACCGTCAGGTCCAGGCTGTCGCCCGCAGGCACGGTGGCGGTCACAGGGTCTATCGAGAGGCCTACCAGACCCGCCACGGACGATTCGGGATGGACCACCAACCGGTTATCCGTCTCAAGGGTCTCGGTGCCGATGTTGTGCACGGTAACGGTGCCGGTCAGGGTGACCGTATCGTCCATGCTGGTGACCACGCCCCAGTTGAGACTCACCAGGTCCTCATCGGCGATAGCCAGTACGTCCGTAGTGACAGCCTGGTAGGCGTCCACACGACCGGTACCAACCCGCGGGAATGCCACCGGATCGCCGCTGTCATCATACGCGTCGTCGGCCGTATTCATGAGCGCGGCCTTGACCTGCTCGGGCGTCCAGTCAGGATGCGCCTCCTTGATCAACGCCGCTACTCCGGCCACGTGCGGGGCCGCCATGGAGGTGCCGCCCATACTGACACCGCCACTGCCGCTAGCCATGTCGGCTGCAAAGATCGCCACGCCGGGCGCGGCCACATCGGGTTTGAGCATCGAGTCATAGCCACGCGGACCACGCGACGAAAAGGCGGCGATTACGTCCGCTGGCGTGTACGGGTCAACTACAGTGGTGACATCATCCTCGGCGCTGATGATGGCCGTTGCGCCGTCGGCAGCGGCTAGATCCTGGCCATTGGCTTGCTGGAGCGAGGCCGCGGGGATCGCCACGGGGGTCCCGATCATGGTGATGATGCCACTGGTATTGTTAAAGATGAGAGCTGCTACGGCGCCCAGCGATGCGGCATTGTTCACCTTGTCGGAAAAAGCGCAGCTACCGCGCGAGATCAGGGCAATGTCGCCTTCAAGGGCACCATCTGCGATGCCGCTCACCGAGCACAGCTCGTCGTCCGATGCCCCCGCCAGGTTGCCCACATAGCGCAACGTAGCGGTTACGGTCTCTGTAAAGTGGCCGGTATCCTCGTCAAAATCGGCGGGTTGGTAGATGATGTTCGTCTGCGTCATGTAGGCAGTATCCTGGATACTGACCGTTGGGCCGGTGACATAGCCGGTGGTCGTCGCGGCTACCGAGATGGCCTTGTCAGCCACGGCAGGCGAGCCGGTGACATACTCTACGTCACCCTCGTTGCCAGCCGAGGCTACCACTACGATGCCCACCGATGCCGCCAAGTTGGCACCAGAGACACTGGGGTCGTTGGGGTCGGCCACACCAAAGGGCGAGCCCAACGACATGTTGATGACCTGGGGCCAACCCCACTGCAGGTAGTGCTGCGTGGCATATTCCAGAGCGTCCAGAGTCAGCGTGGTGCTTCCGCTCTGGCCGAACACCTTGAGCGCCATCAGCCCGGCCGCCGGCGCTGTGCCGGTCATGACATCGCCCGCCGCGACACCCGCGGCGATGGACGCCACGTGCGTGCCATGGCCGTACTCGTCCAGCGGGTCATCATCCGGCGAGGGCACGGTCGAGCACTTGCCAGCGGCCTCGTCAGGCGCGCTGCAGCCAGCATCATACAGCGTTCCGGCAAAGTCATAGCCCTGGACCACCTTGGCGGTGGGGAAGCTGCCGGGCTCGACCCAATCGGGATCGTTGAGCGTGTACTGAAGAGGATTACCGCTGCCTCCCAGCGCAGCGTGGGTATAGTCGATACCCGTGTCGATGACGGCGATCACGACGCCCTCGCCATCCACACCAAGGGATTCCCAAACCTGGTCGGCACCCATCAGCGGCACGCTGGCGCCAAGAGCCGGCTTGTGGACTGGCGCGGGGTGCACGGCCACCACGCCCGGCATCTCTCGGATTGCAGCCAGTTGGTTCACAGGCACGCGCGCCTGGATGCCGTTATAGACCACGGTATAGCTGGAGATGACCTGCGCGCCCATCGGCTCGATCTGAGCCTGGAGCGAAGCCTGGGCAGCCTCCAACGCGCTGATGTGCGCGTCCAGCGAGGCCGAGATCCCAGGCCCCGCGCCCTCGGCTGCCTTGATCGCGGCCGCGGGCTGCCCTTCCATCTCGATGATCACGAGGGCGCTCCCGTCCGCCCAAGCTTCCAGCGCGTGCGGGACATACCCGCCCATCGCCACCAGCTCGGAGGCGGTGATGCCACCCTCAAACGCTCCCAGGATCTCAGCCGGCAGCAGTTCCGCGCCCGGCTTGGGCCCTATTTGGCGCAGCTCGCTGGCAGCCAGAACGTCCGCGCGGCTTTCCGCACTCACAGAAAACGGCAGCCATGTTACTAGCATGGCTGCCAGGGTGAGCATTGCGAACAGGCGCCCGATGTCTCTACGCGAAATCTTGTGCATCTTGAATCCTTTCAGATGACTCTTCCACGTCGATAACACTTCTTAGGCTGCCTACTCACCCCTTTCTCGCCAAAGACTGAGCGTTCAACGCTACGAGCTAGAAGCAAACTCCCCTGCGTCCTATTCTGGGATCTAGCAACCCACATTGCAAGGGTCTCAGCGTCAAGAAAAGTCCACGTTCGGTTAACAGCAGGTTAGCGCGCGACGACCGGCGATGGCCCGTTCTCCTCCGGGAGACAAGTGCGCGTTACGAGCTCGTTGCTCTCGCCCAGGTGTAGGCCGCCAGTACCTCGGCGAAATAGATCGTGTGCTGCTCGAGCAGCGGCCGCTCGCGGTGTTCTGGGGTCAGCAGGTCGTGAGGCGGAGTCACCTTGGCATAGATGCGACACTCTAGGTTGAGGCGGGCCTCCAGAATAGCTGGTGGCCGTACGTGGAGAGCGGGTACCCGCGTTAGCGCGGTGGCCCCCCACTTGTCCACATCGCGACCCGAGACGGTGCCGCACACGTCCGCGGCCGGGCGCGAGCGGGCGTCGGGCACCGCCAGCACAAACTCGGGCACCTCCTCCAGAAAGCTGTAGGAGTAGCGCAGCGGCGTCACCGCGATGGTGCAGATTGGATGCCCGTGGTAGAAAGGCCCGATCTGGCCCCATCCTAAGGTCAGGACATTCTGGGCGCCGTCCTTGCGTGCGACGGTGCACAGCACGCCACCATTGGCCATTGCCTCCAGGAACACGCTCGCCTGGGCGTACAGATCCACCGGTACGCGCCCTGTCACCGCCATACTCTCCCCCCTAGACCCGGTGCCAGCTTGCCATGTCTTCTGGTACCAACGAATGCATAAAGGCGTGATGGGGCGCGTCATTGACCAGGATGCGGTTCCGCAGCAGACCCTCACGTAACGCTCCCAGCTTGGCCGCCACCCGTTGGCTGGCCAGGTTCTCTATCGCCACCACGATCTCGATCCGCAACAGTCCGAGCTGATCAAACCCGAATCGCGCCACCAGCCGTGCTGCCTCCGTCGCGGCGCCCCGCCTGGCATAAGTAGTACGTACCCAGTAGCCCAGGTTGGCCATGCGCTGGCGGCGGTCCACATCGCTCAGCCCGATGCCGCCCACCAGCCAGCCGGTATCCCGCTCAACGATGCAGAAATCGTACATGTTGCCAGAATCCCAAGCCTCGGTAGCCGTACCAACCCACGCCTGAGCCTCGGCCAGCGTATAGCCCGCATGACACCATGGCAGCCAGCGCGACACCTCGGCCACCGACTCGACGGCGGCCGCGTACAACGCTCCCGCGTCCTCCGGGCACCAGCGGCGGATGCCGAACCGCCCCATCCCTTCTGGAATCTCCATGCTTGCCCCGTTGCCCTTCTGGACCAGTTGCCAAAGGGCGATCCTACCACGTTACGGTCCCGGCCCCCAACGCGCGCCAGGCTGGAGCCTGTTAGCGCGGTCAGCCGTTCCCGCGCCTCGGGCCAGTCCGGTTTGAGTTTGATCAGGTGTCTCCTCTGGTAGTGGCTCTTCTAAGGGGATATCGAGGTGACCGGCAAAGATCAGGTAGAGCGCCCGTTGGCGGCGCTGCACACTGGCCCAACCCTCGGCCACCAGGATAGCCGCCAAGCGGCTGGCGTCGCGGACGCTGAGGGGCTGCACGTTCAGTCGCCGCGACGCGCCCCGCACCCACCAACCCAGTCCGGCCGGCGGTGGCTCGCCACCGTGCAAGCCGGCCTTGACCGTACGCCCAGCGAACCGGCGCCACAGCGCCCGCAGGAACCCGGCGCTCACGTCGCATTCGCGTCGGCCATAGCGCATCGTCAACCCATCATCCAGGCTGCCACGGTAGGTGAATGGGCATCTGGTGCCTAGGGTAGCCAGTTCATGCGCATCGTCGAGTTTGTCGCTCATGGCTCTATGATAGCCGTAGGTGGGATCATTGCGCAAGGCGACCCGCACCCGTTGGTTGCGCCATCCGGAGGAGGATGGGTACAATGCCCTAGGTAGCCTGTGCGTCTGGCTGGCCTGTGCCCAGGCGTTCGTGGAGCTAGCCCAAAGTGCATTGGCAGTGGAGCTGGCAGGCGCCGTCATATGGCTCTACCGCGGCCAGCCGTGGTCAGCAGCTCGTTGGGCTCGGCCCATCTTCAACTAACTATCAGGAGCGCACATCATGCCGTCGTCGTCCACCCCCCGTGTGGATCTGCCCGTGCCACCCGAACTCGACCCGACCCCAGAAGGGCGTCTCGCCATAGTCAATGATGCCGAGATCTACTATGAGATTCATGGCCAAGGTGACCACCATCTTGTGTTACTACACGGGTTCTTTGGCAGCGGAGCGATCTGGCGGCCCTGGCTGCACCTGCTGACCGAGCGGTACCGAGTGATCCTGCCCGATCTACGCGGCCATGGACGGTCCAACAACCCCGCCGGGGCGTTCACCCACCGTCAGGCTGCCGGCGACATCCTCGCTCTCTGCGATGGGTTGGGCGTGTGCAGGTTTTGCGGCATCGGCGCCTCCACCGGCGGGATGACGTTGCTGCACGCCGCGCTTCAGGCGCCTGACCGTCTCAAGGCTATGGTGCTAATCTATGCCACCACGCACTTTACCGAATCGGCGCGGCGGATCATGGCGCGTCACACGCCCGAAGCCCTCACGGAGCACGAGATCGCCAAGCGGCGAACCCTCCATCGCCGCAGCGACGACCAGGTGCGCGCCTTGTGGAAGCAGTTCTACGCCTTTCGGCTCGACCACGAGGATATGGCCTTCACCGAGGCCGACTTGGCCAACATCCGCGCTCAGACATTAGTGGTGCATGGCGACCGGGACGCCTTTTTCCCGGTAGAAATCCCGGTAG